>JANPNB010000203.1:0-5365 GCA_031427275.1 Alphaproteobacteria bacterium
CGATACGCCATCGGTCGTGTAATAGCCGCCGCTCAGGCCCCAGACCAAGCGATCCGCCTTGCCGCCGACGCTCAGTCGACCGTAGGCAGTGGCCATCGAACCGGCTTCCATACTGGCCGAGGCCTCGAAAGCCTTGGTCGGCTCGGCGGTGACGATATTGACCACACCGCCGATCGCCTGACTGCCCCAAAGCGTGGACTGCGCACCGCGCAGCACTTCGACGCGGGCGACGTCACCGGCGAGCAGATTGGCAAAATTATAGCCGCCACCCACGGCCGAGGGGTCATTCAGCTTGACCCCATCAATCAGCAACACGGTTTGATCAGTCTCGGCCCCACGAATACGCAATGAGGTCGCACTGCCCGGCCCGCCGTTGCGGTTGACCCCCACGCCCGGCGTCTGGCTCAGGATGTCCGACAGCACCACAGCTTGGCGGGCGGCGAGTTCGGTTTGGTCAATCACCGTAACCTGCTGGCCGATACGGTCCAGCGGCTGTGGTGTGCGGGTGGCAACCACCACAAGCTCGCTGAGGTTGGTTGCGGGCTCTGCGGCCCAAGCCACATGAGACATCGCGGCCAAAACAGCCACGGTAGCAAATAGGGTCTTCATCGGGGTCTCCCCATAGGTTTGCGACGACAGACCACCGGCAAACTTCAGGGCAGAGGGACGGCCACGCCCCGCCGGCCCCGCGCAAACCTGCGGCCCAAACGGACGTCGCCTCTCGGGATAAATCCCCGTTCGCTTGGTCCCACCGACCGCACGAAGGACGACTGCGTCAGGCAGGTCTCCTGGCTCACGGGTCAATGTTCATTGCGCGCCGCCTTCCCAGACCAAGGTCCAGTGGCATCTGACGCGCGAACTCGCCGCTTACAGTTGCGGGGGCAGCCCGGGCCTCAAACCCGGTTCCCTTTTCATCCTCGTCTCCGAGGAACCTAACGCAAGGCGTGGATAGGCGGACGGGAGGTGGGCGTCAAGGAGAGCGGTATGTGGTATCTGGCTCCAGCTTCTTCGACATCCTACGCTACGTTAAGGTCGTAGCAATGCACGCCCTCAAGCTGTAATATCGGACGCTACGGTGCCCCTCCCAGACGGTCGCCTCCAACCTTAGCGAAGCCGTCGCATGACCCTCCTACTGACAAAAGTCGACGCCTCGGACATTTGCCAGGGATCGGATTGGGTGGTCGAAGACCAGGACGCCTTGGCGGAGCACGTGGCCCGCATCGCCGTCGGGCAGTATCGCCATGTGGCCAAGGTACTCGCCGAAACAGGTTCCGCGCCCCCGCCGAGCGATGACGAGGTCAAAGCCAACGCGATCACCCTGCTTAGCGCCGAGGACCCCAACAACCCCTGGCACCGAGACGGGTGGCTCTTCCAGGCCATCTCATGGATTGCCGCGCACACCGGCGGCGGGGCGGCGATCCGCCCGCCTCACCTTATTAAGGCCCACAAGGGCTTCGACGGCCTGCAGCTCGAACTCTCCGCCGAAGGCGCCGTCCAGGCGGTGATCATCTTCGAAGACAAGGCAACCGAAAACCCGCGGGCCACCATCCGCGACGACGTCCTGCCCGGCATCGCCAAGCTGGAGAAGGGCGAACGGCGCAACGAACTCGGCCAGGAGGTCGCGGGCCTCCTCGAGACCCAGGTCCGCACCTATCCCGACCTCGACGTCGACGCGGCAGTCCAACAGATCATCTGGAAGGAGGCGCGCCATTATCGCGTGGCGATTACCGTAGCCAGCCCGCACGACGGCAACGCCAAGCGCAAGGCGCTGTTCAAGGACTATGACACCTGCGCCCCCGGGGACCTGCAGCGCCGTGGCGGCGAGACCATGGCGATCCCGGAGCTGCGCAAGTGGATGCACGCCTTCGCCGGCATAGTGATCGCGAAGATCAAGGCGATGCCCGCCGATGTTTGATGCGATCACGGCCGACCTAATCCGCAGCGCCCCGCCTCTTGAGGGGCTGGACCTCGACGCCCTGCCCCAGCAGCTAACGGACGCCTTCGCAACAGTGGTTTCAGCCCGCATCCGGCTGCGTAATGGGGCCTTGGACGCTTCCCAGGCCGAGCTCGACGACACCATGGGCTTCCTTAGCCGCTTGGCCGCGGCCCATGAGGCCTATGTCGCCCTGATGCCGAACCGCGAAAATCGGGCGGCCGCCGCCTTCGTGGCCGGCTCGGCGCACCAGGCGCGGCGACTAGCGCGCGTCGGCGACGAGGCCCCCAGCCGGCTGACCGTGACAGCGATCGGTTCGGAGGTCAGCGCCGCCCTGCTATTCATGATCGCGGAGGCCTATCCTGACGCCGCCGAGGCGGCGAAGCGGATCACCGCCGACGCCGAGGACGTGGGCCCGGTGGAGCAGGCGCTGTTGACGGCGCTGAAGCGGCTTGCCGAGGGGCGCCTCGATCTGATCCTGGAGCTGTCACCGCCCGAGCCGACGCCGGGGGCTGCTGCCGCCGAGCGCGCGCTCGAAGCCCTGCTCAGCCTGCTCTTAAAGGGCGTCGACGCCCTTGCGCGTGAGCTGCTTAACCCATCGGACGCCGTGGCCGGAGAGCGGGCCGCGGCCATCTTCCAGCGCGTCAAGGCGCTCTGCATTGAGGAGCTGCCGGCGACTTTCGCCGACGGCCGCGCGGCCTACAGCGTCTTTTCCGGGCCCCTGCACTTGGCCAATCTGTTGATCGCCGCCGAGCGCGACCTGGGCGCCGCGGCCCTAGCCCACTTGCCGGCGCCGGCCGGGGTGGACGTAGGGGGCTGGAGACGTGTCCTGCGGCCGATGAGCCGCAGCCGTCCCTTCTTGTGGCGCAACCATATGGCGGCGATCGCCGAAGGCTTCCTGGAGACCGGGACGTCGGCGGCGGTGAGCTTCCCAACCGGCGGCGGCAAGTCCACCCTGGCGGAGCTGAAGATCGCTGCCGCGCTGCTCCAGGACCGCCAGGTGGTGTTCCTGGCCCCGACCCACGCGCTGGTCGGCCAGACGACGCGAGCCCTGCAGAAGACCTTCCGGGACGTCTCGGTCTTCGGTGATATCGACGAAGGCGTGACTTCGGCAATGATCGTCGAGCTGCCGGAGGTCATCGTCAGCACCCCGGAACAATGCCTGATGCTGCTCTCGATGCAGCCGGAGGTCTTCGCCAACCTGGGTCTGATCGTCTTCGACGAGTGCCACCTGCTGCACGCCCGCAAGGACGACCGGAGCCGGCGCGGCCTTGATGCGATGCTGTGCGTGTTGAACCTGACCGCCGCGGCCCCGGGCGCTGACCTCTTGATGATGTCGGCCATGATGCAGAATACGGCGGAGATGGCCGGCTGGGTGGCGGACCTCACTGGCAGGACCTGCCTGCCTCTGGACCTTACTTGGAAGCCCACCCGCCAGGTGCGTGGCTGCGTGGTCTACGACAAGGCGCGGTTAGACCAACTCGGCGACGAACTGCTGAAGGCGCGCACGGAACGGCCGTCGCAAGGTGCGGTGCCGGTGGGCGTGCAGGCCCGCATGACCGCCCAACCGCTTGGCTTCTTCGGCCTACGGCAGACTTGGAGCACCAACCTGCGGATGGACTACGCTCTCCGGCCCCTGATCGACACGGAAGTGAAGCTCAGCACCAGCAAGGGTACGAACTGGTATCTTACGCCGAATGGCAACCAAGTGGGTGCCGCGATCGCGGCGGGGTCGGTCGCCGCCGGCATGAAGACCCTGGTCTTTGTGCAGTCCACCGTCGTCGCCGGCAGCTGCGTGAAGGGCTTCGCCAACCAGGTCACGCCGCGCGAGGTGGTGTTCAACGAAGAGGAAGCCGCTTGGCGAGCTCTGATCGAGGAGGAAATGGGCGGAGGGGAGCACTGCTTCCTGGCGGTCGACTTGGACGGGGTTGTGCGAACCGGGGCCGCGCCACACCACGCCCTCTTACTCCGCGAGGAGCGGGACCTGCACGAGAGCCTGTTCAAACGACACGACGGCATCGACGCCCTATTCGCTACCTCGACCCTGGCCCAGGGTATGAACTTGCCCAGCGAGGTGGTGATCATCTGTGGTGATAGCCGCTTCGATCCCAAGGCCAACAAGCTCGAGCGTCTTGAAGCCCATGAGCTGCTGAACGCCGCCGGCCGGGCCGGCCGGGCAGGTGATGGCGCTCAGGGCTTCGTGCTGCTGGCCCCCAGTCACGTCATCGCAATCGACGACGTCAACAACACTATCGGCAACGACTGGACGAAACTGAGGGCGATCTTCGAGCTGTCCGATCAGTGCTTGGTGATCGACGATCCCTTCGAGGCGACCCTGGACCAAATCCACGGCGGCATCACTGAGAGCGGTCCGGCCGCCTATTTACTCGGTCGTCTGCCGGTTTCGATCATCGCTGGCGAGCCCGATCCCGCTGCGGCCCTGTTGAACAGGTCCCTCGTAGCCTATCGACGCCGCATCGCGGGCGAGGACACCTGGATGGCAGAGCGCATCGCCTCGGCGCTCGCGGCCAGGCCAACCGCCTTGCCGCCGGAGACAAGGTGGATCGAGCGCGTGTCGGCTGCCACTGGTGTTCGCACCGATCTCCTCGAACAGCTTGTGGTGGTGATCGACGCCCATCTGCTCGATGGCGACGCCTTGGACGCCATGACCTTCCTGCTCGATTTCATTCGCCTGTCGCCGGCTCGGTTGATGGAGCTCGTGCGACCCGAGACCCTCGAGGGCATGTTTGGCGATAAGTACAAGAAGCTACCGTCAGACCAGGAACGCGCGCTCCAGGCCCTCGACAACATCAAGCGCGCCCTACCCGTGTGGATGGCGGGCGAGCCCCTCAACAAGCTGGAGAAGGCCCTTCAGGTGAAACCCAAGTCCCTGGGCCATTGTGAAAAGGCTCGCCATTTTGCCCTGCGGGTCGTTCCGGATTTGGCGTTCGTGGCCGGTCTGCCCGCCCGGTTGATCCTGGCCCGTCACGCGGCGATCGATCCGGAGACTGCGCCTCAGATGCGCACCACCCTCGCGAATTTGGGGGCAATTGTGCGCGAAGGCTGTGACTCGCCGGAAAGCCTAGCAGCGCGGCAGCTAGCTGGAAGAGCCATCTCGCGCGTAGCGGCGCGGCGCGCCTTCGAAACCGTCGCCGAGCACCTTCCTGAAGGCGATCCGGTGGAAGATTTCGAGGTGACGCGGACGCGCGTGGAGAAGGCGATGCTGGTCGCGCAATTCGACAATCTGGACATTGTCGAGCTGTGATCAGCCAGGTCGCGACGCCCTGGTATACGAAATGGCGGCTCACACTGTTTTCGATTTAAATTCAACGGCTTGATCGGTCCGCTCAGCGCCTCTTCGCCGCGTTCCAGCCGATCAGCCGATCAGCCGATCAGCCCAACAGAAATCGCGGCTTCTCCAGTGATCGGGTT
>JANPNB010000204.1:0-2526 GCA_031427275.1 Alphaproteobacteria bacterium
GCGAGACACGATCAAAGGGCCCTTGAGGCCCTTTTTCTTTTCCCCAAACCTGAAACAGACTGACGAGCGGCGAGATGGACGGAAACAGCGAAATGGATACGGCAACCACCCAGCTGACGGGCGCTGAGATCGTACTTCGCGCGCTCGCCGATCAGGGCGTCGACACGATTTTCGGCTATCCGGGCGGCGCCGTCCTTCCGATCTATGACGCGATCTATGCGCAGCAGCAGGTGCGCCACATCCTTGTCCGTCACGAGCAGGGGGCAGGGCACATGGCCGAAGGCTATGCGCGCTCCACCGGCCGTTGCGGTGTTGCACTGGCGACGTCGGGTCCGGGCGCCACCAATATGGTGACGCCGCTGGCCGACGCGCTGATGGATTCAATTCCGATGGTCGTGTTCACCGGCCAGGTGCCCACACACCTCATTGGCTCAGACGCGTTCCAGGAAGCTGACACGGTCGGCATCACGCGCTCCTGCACCAAGCATAACTACCTGGTGCGCGACGTGAACGATCTTGCCCGCATCATCCATGAGGCCTTCTATGTCGCTACGACCGGTCGCCCCGGCCCGGTGCTGATCGACATTCCGAAGAGCGTGCAGTTCGCCAAAGGCAATTATGTCGGCCCGGAAGCGATCGAACACCGCACCTATCATCCGCGCACCGAACCGCAGGACAAGCGCATCGAGGAGGCCGTGGCGCTGATGGCGGGCGCCAAGCGCCCGATCATCTACCAGGGTGGCGGCGTCATCAATTCGGGTCCGGCGGCATCCGAAGCGCTGCGTGCGCTGGCGAAGGCGACGGGCTGGCCGGTCACCGCCACGCTGATGGGCCTCGGCGCCTTCCCGGCGTCCGATCCGCAATGGCTCGGCATGGTCGGCATGCACGGCTCGTTTGAGTCCAACAACGCAATGCACGACTGCGATGTCATGCTGTGCGTCGGCGCGCGCTTTGACGACCGCGTCACGGGACGACTCGATGCTTTCGCGCCCAATTCGAAGAAGATCCACATCGATATCGACCCGTCCTCGATCAACAAGAATGTCCGCGTCGATGTTCCGGTGGTCGCCGATTGCGGTAAGGCGCTGGCGGCCATCAACAAGGCGTGGAGCCGCAAGGTCGCGAAGAAGCCTGACCTGTCGGCGTGGTGGAAACAGATCGACGTGTGGCGCGCCCGCAAGGGCTTCGCCTATCCGAACTCGAAGACGCTGATCAAACCGCAATACGCGATCGAGCGGCTGTATGCTTTGACGCGTGACAAGGACGTCTACATCACGACCGAAGTCGGCCAGCACCAGATGTGGGCGGCGCAGTTCTTCCACTTCGATCAGCCCAACCGCTGGATGACGTCGGGCGGCCTCGGCACCATGGGCTATGGCCTGCCGGCCGCCATCGGCGTGCAGGCGGCTCACCCCAACGCGCTGGTCATCGACATTGCGGGCGATGCCTCCGTGCAGATGACGATGCAGGAAATGTCGTGCGCCATCCAGCACAACCTGCCGGTCAAGATCTTCATCCTCAACAACGAATGGATGGGCATGGTCCGCCAGTGGCAACAGCTGCTGCACGGCGAGCGCTATTCGCATTCCTATTCCGACGCGTTGCCGGACTTCGTGAAACTGGCCGAAGCCTATGGCTGCCACGGCATCCGCTGCGACGATCCGGCGAAGCTGGATGATGCGATCCTCGAGATGATCAACACCCCCAAGCCCGTGCTGTTCGACTGCCGCGTCGAGAAGGCCGAGAACTGCTTCCCGATGATCCCGTCGGGAGCCGCGCACAACGATATGATCCTTGGCGCCATCACCGGCGACGAGATCAGCGAAGCCGGAAAGATGCTGGTGTAGGATGAAACGCATCTCGCTCATCGCAACGCTCGCCCTGTTGCTTGCCGCCTGCACGCCGAAAGAGCCGACGCTCGACGGCGCGCCTGCCGACACGCCCGGACCATCCGGTCCGGTCGCGGACGATGGATCGCTCGCCGGCGGCGCGGACGCGCCCGCCTCGGCCAAGCTTCTTCCCGGCGTCCTCGACGTGGCGCTTCCGGTCGGTGCGTTCGTCGTCAGGGACTGCGAGAAAGTGATCGCGTCGGACTACGACAAGCCGCCCAGCATGGCGTGCGTAGCCGTGCTCGGCCTAGGCGAGACGGCTGTCACCGCCGCCAGCGACGTCGACAGCCAGGTCCTCAAAGCGTTCGACGCCGCCGGTTGGAGACCCGTGCGCGCAACCGGCGCCGTGCGCTATTTCGAGCGCACCAAGGGCCAGACAGATTGCGCCGACGTCGCCGTGCTGACCGTGCTCGAAGGCAAGGCGGTCGCTGCCGTGCAGAGGGCCGCCAACGCGCCTCCGCCGCCCGCCGACCAGGCGTGGCGCGGCTATTCCATCCCCGCCTCAACGCACGAAGCCTGCGGCGCTGACCGCATGAAACCCTAGCGGAAGACAAAACCATGGGCCGCTCAACACGCTCCCGCACCCCCGCCAAAGACGGCGTCCGCGACGATCCGGCGTCCGCCTACGACATGACGC
>JANPNB010000205.1:0-2259 GCA_031427275.1 Alphaproteobacteria bacterium
GCGCGCTGAGCCCATAGGTTGCCAAAAGGGCGTTGAGCCCGATGGACCCCGTGAAGAGAAATCGGCACGCCACTCCTGGGGTCACCCGCCAGGCGCGCAACCATGCCAGCAAGGCCCCAGCTTCCTTTGGATCATGAAGCAACAGCTTCTGGAGAAAAACGGAGAACTCATCGATGAATATCAAGGCCGGAACATTCGTCAATCGGGCCTGCAGCGCTGTGGCCGACCGGTACCAGCCTTGGCTGGCGCTTGCCTGCAACTCGATAGTGCCGCCGACCCCACCTAGCCCCTTGAGTTCGATTTTTTTGACTGTCGAGAGCCAGCTTTTCGCGGTTTTGCCCAAGGTGCCGAGGTAGCCGTTCACCGATGCATCGGTGAAGTGGCCGGACACCTGGTCGATAAAGGCCTGGGCGCTCTCGACACCTTGAACGTCAACATGCTGCGCAAGCAAGCCCTTTTCGTTTGCTTGTTCACGCAGGCGATTGACGATGGATGATTTGCCCAGCCGACGCGGCCCGCTCGCAACGACGTGGTCGTTTTCCAGATAGCGCCAAAGATCGACGCATTCAGTCTGGCGGTCGAAAAAGTCGGCACCAGTAGCGATATTCCCAAGCTTCATGACAATCCCTATAATTCTCAGAATGGTATCACAACGTTATAGTAGTGATACATAAATGTAGTGTAGAGATGTCGAGATTTTATGCACTTTGAAGCGCAAACAGTGCAATATTTGAACCAAGTTTAGGGTTTTCCCTAAAACCGACTCATTAACGCATGCATTAAAGTATTAGTTAATGAACGCATTAATGAAGTCCGTGCATACACTGCCGGTGCCGCCGGCCAGCTTGGAGCAGTTGCGCTCGATAGGCTCAGGCCTGGTTCGCCCGGAATGTGTTCTGGCTACCGCAGCTGGCGATCTGTACAGCGCCGATTGGCGCGGCGGTGTGGCACACATCCGCCCCGACGGGTCGCAGCACTTGTACGCGGGTCGATTGCCCGGTGGTGGTGACATGCGGCCCAACGGCATCGCCTTGAACCCGGATGGCAGCTTTTTGGTGGCCCACCTCGGTATCGAAGATGGTGGGGTTTTCCGCCTGCAGCGCAACGGGCAGGTCACACCCTGGCTGCTGGAGGTGGATGGCCAGGCACTGCCACCAACCAATTTTGTGTTGCCGGATACGGCTGGCCGCACCTGGGTGACGGTCAGTACCCGCAAGGTGCCACGGGCGTTGGGATACCGCCGCAGTTGCGACGACGGATTCGTGGTGTGTGTATTGCCTGATGGCAGTGCCCGCATCGCGGCAGATGGCCTGGGTTACACCAATGAAGTGGCCCTGGATCCGGGCGGGCAGTGGCTGTATGTCAACGAAACCTTCGCGCGGCGGCTCTCGCGCTTCCGTCTTGGTGTCAACGGGGCGTTGGGGCGTCGCGAAACTGTGACGGAGTTCGGTGCCGGCGTCTTTCCCGATGGGCTGGCGTTTGACGAGGCGGGGCACGCCTGGGTGGTGAGCATCGTGAGCAACCGCCTGATCCGGGTCGCGCCCGACGGCTGCCAGACGCAGTGGCTGCAGGATGCCGATCCGGACCACCTTGCCTGGGTCGAGGCGGCCTATGACGCCGGCACGATGGACCGCCCCCACCTGGACGGAATCAAAAGCAAGGTGTTGCGAAACATCTCGAGCATCGCCTTCATGGGCGCGGACCGTCGCACCGCCGTGTTGGGGTGCCTGTTGGGCGATGCCTTGACAACGCTGACCGTGCCGGTACCTGGCGTTGCGCCGATTCACTGGAACTATGGATGAACGCACAATCCGCAAGCACTGGATCCTCCATGGTGGACGCTGCCTACGGGCAGATCCGCCGGCGCATCCTGGACAACGTCTGGCCGCCGGGCCACCGCGCGCTGGAGCAAGAGGTCGCCCTGGAGCTCGGCATGAGCCGCACGCCGGTCCGCGAGGCGCTGGTGCAACTGCAAAACGAGGGCCTGGTGGAGGTGATACCGCGCCTCGGCGTGCGGGTGTTGCCGGTGTCGCCGACCGACATGCGTGAGATCTACGAAATCCTGACCGCGCTGGAATGCATGGCGGCCGAGTTGCTGGCGCGGCGCAAACCGACCGACGCGCAGCTGCAGCCCCTGATGGACGCCAGTGCCGCCATGGACCAGGCGCTGCAGGTCGAGGATCTGGATGCCTGGGCCCGCGCTGATGAGAGTTTTCATTCGCATCTGTTGGAGTTGGCCGGCAACCGGCAACTGCAGGC
>JANPNB010000206.1:0-10361 GCA_031427275.1 Alphaproteobacteria bacterium
GGAGCACTTTGATCGTCCTGCTCTGCGGTGGTGACAAGAGTACACAGGCCAAGGACATCAAGACCGCAATCGGTTTGGCTGGCGCATGGAGTGACGACGATGACTGAGACCTTGACGACCTATGATCCCGCCGAGGATTTGACCTCTGATCTGGCTATCGGAACCTTTATGTCTGAAGCCTTTGAGACGGGCGACAGCGGCTATATTGCGCATGCGCTCGGGGTGGTGGCGCGGGCTAAGGGAATGACGCAGATTGCGGCCCAGACGGGTCTGTCGCGCGAGCAACTTTATCGTTCGTTCAGTGCGCAAGGTAACCCGACCCTGAAGACGACTTTGACGGTGATGAAGGCGTTGGGGATAACGCTAACTGCGCGGGTGCCCGTCGAGGGCGTTTGAGCGATCGGAAAGCTCGTGATCTTGGGCTAAGTTATTCGTTGCGACACCCCGGGAACCCCATCATGTCCGACCCCTCCGCCATCCTCTATCCGGCCTTTGCGATGTTCGCTCTGCTGGTGGGCGTGCTGATCCGGTTGCAGTTTGCACGGTTTGGGGCGGTGGGCCGGGGCGAGATGGATGGTCGCTATTACCGGACCTATCAGGGTGGCGCTGAGCCGAAGCATATGGCGGTGATCACGCGGCATTTTAGCAATTTGCTGGAGATGCCGACCCTCTTCCATGTGGTCCTCATCCTGACTTTCGTCACCCACCAAGTGAGCCTTTGGCAAGTCGGCTGCGCCTGGGCCTATGTGGCTTTGCGTTGCGCCCATAGCTTCGTGCACTTGACCTCCAACAACGTCATCGTTCGGTTTCGGCTCTACATTGCTAGCGGCGTCGTGCTGGTGGTGATGTGGGCGGGCCTGCTCTGGTGTCTCGTCATGGCGCGGTGAGCCGACCGCGCTTGCGTGCCCCAACGTCATGTGTATACGATGTAAATATTAAAACCCCATTGATCAGGATTTCCTATGGCCCTGCCTCCCGTTCTCGCCTCGCGTCTTCGTATTCCGGTGATCGGTTCGCCGCTGTTTATTATCTCAGGCCCGGAGCTAGTGATCGCCCAGTGTAAGGCGGGCGTCGTCGGGTCGTTCCCGACGCTGAATGCGCGGCCGGTGAGCCAGTTGGACGAATGGCTGGCGCAGATCACTGAGGAGCTGGCCGATTGGGATAGGAAGAACCCTGACCGGTTGTCAGCCCCCTTCGCGGTCAATCAGATCGTGCACAAGACCAATAATCGCCTGGAGCAGGATGTTGAGTTGGCGGTGAAATATAAGGTGCCGGTGACCATCACTTCCCTGGGCGCGCGGGAGGATGTGAATGAGGCGATGCACTCGGCGGGCGGTATAGTGCTGCACGACGTCATCAATAGCCGGTTTGCCCGCAAGGCCGTGGAAAAGGGTGCCGATGGCCTGATACCCGTGGCCGCAGGGGCCGGTGGTCATGCGGGTGGCCTGTCGCCCTTCGCCCTGATCCAGGAATTGCGGGAGTGGTTTGATGGGCCGATCGCGCTCTCTGGTGCCATCGCCAATGGCCGTGCGATACTGGGTGCCCAGGCGATGGGGGCCGACTTAGCCTATATCGGCTCGGCGTTTATCGCGACCCAGGAGGCGCGCGCGGTGCAGGGTTATAAGGACATGATCGTCGAGAGCTCGGGCGAGGACATCCTCTACTCGAACCTGTTCACTGGTGTGCATGGCAACTATCTGCGGCCCTCGGTCGAGCGGGCGGGATTGGACCCCGACAATCTGCCTCAGGCCGATCCGTCGAAAATGAACTTCGGCTCTGGCGGCAATCAGGAAGCCAAGGCCTGGAAAGACATTTGGGGCTGCGGTCAGGGGATCGGGGCGGTGAAATCCATTCCGACGGCGGGCGAGATGATCGACCGGTTGGCTATGGAGTATGAAGCAGCCAAGGCGGAGCTAGCGGCCAAGACCGCCCTGACTACCGGTCGCGTGCTGATGGCGGCGGAGTAGCCGCCTAGAGCCCGTTCCCTTTAGACGGTATCGTCTAAAGGGAGAAACTGGGCTCTAATTCAAAGAGTTAGAGCATGTTTCGATAACCGGTTCCCACTTATCGGAACATGCTCTAGCGGCGGTTCTTCCGGAACTTGGCGGCTTCGGCGGCGAGGCTGGCGCTCAGCGTCTCGGTGTCGTCGGCCTCCGCCTGGAACGGCAGCTCGCCGGCCACTCCGCGCACGGCCAGCCAGAGCTGGACGTTGAAGTGGTCGAACATCCGAAGGGGCCGGCGCTTGTCGCCGGTGACGTCCCAGCCCTCGGCCTCGAAGGCGTCGATCTGCTGGCGCTGCGGCTTGCGCTCAATGCGGTCCCAGCCCTCGGGGAGGGCGACGTCCTGCGCTTCGTCCGCCGTCAGGCCGAAGATCGCGGTCGAGACCTCGTCGATCTCGGGGAATTCCGCGCGCGCGTCGAGGTCGCCATAGCGCGGCTTCATCAGCGCCTTAGTCTCCAGGTCGCGGATACCGGGCAGATCGAGCAGGCGGCGAAGGGGGGCGTCGGACATGGCACGACCCAAGCGGCTTCGGATGTCGGCGTCAAGCAAGTCAGCTTCCCGTTGAGGTGTATTTCCCTTACCCGAACCGCCAAGCTAGGCACCTTGGCGTTGAGCCGAGGGCAATCGGCTACCGGCTATTCATCTCGTCGCCGGCGTTTTTGGGTAGCGGGAGATAGAAGGCTAACGAGATGAAGGTCACGGCCCCCACCACGAAGAAGGCCGGTGAGATGGTCGCTGCCGTCAGGTGGGTCTGGCCGGCTAGCCGCATGAACATGTGCAGCAGCATGGCAGCCATGCCGATGCCGATGGATTGCACCAGTTGCTGGGCCATGCTGGACATCGTCGAGGCGCGGCTCATGCGGTCTTGTTCGACATCGGCATAGGCGATGCCGTTGAGGCTGGTGAACTGTAGCGAGCGGAAGAATCCGCCGACCAATAGGATCAGCATGATGAGGACATGTGGCGTATCGGGTCGGAACAGGCCGTAGCTCAAGAAGGTGATGCCGGTGATCACGGCATTGACGCTGAGCACCGTGCGGAAGCCGAAGCGGCGCAGGATTGGCGGGGCGGTGGTCTTCATGATCAGAGCCCCGGCGGCCCCGATGAAGGTGAGCAGGCCAGCTTGAAATGGGCTCATGCCGAAGCCCAGTTGCAGCAATAGGGCCAGCATGAAGGGGGTGGCACCCATGGCTAGGCGCATGAAGCCGCCGCCGATCACCGAGGCGCGGAAGGTGGCGAGGCGGAAGAGGCTGAGGTCGAGGATGGCGTGGGGGTTGGCTCGGGCATAGCGCCAATAGAGGGCTAGGCTGGAGACGCCTGTCATGAACAGGCCCGCCACCACTGCGCCAGGAAGGCTGCCGCGACCTAGGTTCTCGAAGCCGAAGATCAGAGCCGCCAGACCGATGCCGGTCATCAGGATGCCGGGCCAATCGAGCGGGGAGACCTCCAGCTCAGCGACATTGGGCACGTAGCGGGCTACCAAGACCACCCCAACCAGGGCGATGGGGAGGTTGAGATAGAAGATCCAGGACCAGTCGGCGAAGGTGACAATCGCCCCGCCGACCACAGGGCCGAGCACCGGGCCAAGCAAGGCTGGCATGGTCAGTACCGACATGGCCCCGACCAGTTCATTCTTGGGGGTTGTCCGCAACAGGACGAGGCGGCCGACCGGGCCCATCATCGCCCCGGCCATACCCTGGAACATCCGGGCGATCACCAACTGGGTCAAGCTGTGCGAGAGGCCACAGGCGGCGGAGGAGAGCGCATAGAGAACCATGGCCGCCAACAGGATGCGCTTGGCCCCCAGCTTGTCGGCGGCCCAGCCGCTGATCGGCAAGAAGACCGCCGTGGCCAGCAGATACATGGTGATGGCCAGGTTCAGGCGCAGGGGCTCCTCATGCAGCGCGCGCGCCATGGTCGGCAGGGCATTGGTCAGCACAGTGGCTTGCAGGGTCTGCATCAGCAGGGCCGAGCCGATGATGGCGGGGACCAGCCAGCCGCGCACGGCCTGGGCCTTAGGGTCGACCGCCGCCGTCATGCCTGGGGACTCAGAACCATGGTGACTTCTATGTCACCGCGTCGATCTCCTCAGGGGTGAGTCCGGCGGCGACTAAGACCTCGCGGGTGTGTTCGCCGAGTTTGGGGGCCGGGCGGCCGATGGCCGGAGCGCCTTCCGGGAAGCGGGCAGGGGCGGCGGGGGCTCGGAAGGTTCCGCCCCATCCGTCTTGCACGGTTTCGAAACAGCCGGCGGTGTTGGCCCAATCGGACTCCACCATTTCGTCGAGGGTGCCGAGCGGGGCCCAGGCGAGGTCTGCAGCGGTCATTCGGGCACCGGCCTCAGCGAGGTCCATCTTGGCGAAGGCTAAGTCGATATAGCCGCGCAGCTCTCTGACGATGTCCAGGTCTAGAATGGGCAGGGCATAGCGTGGATCGGCCGGGATGTCGGGCCGCTCGATCACCTTCATCATATTGGCGAAACAGTTGGGGGAGCGGGAGACGAGTAGCACCCAGCGGTCGTCGGACGTGCGGAAAGGTCCGGCAATGACGCCGGGACGGTCATTGCGCGGTTGGTTGGTGACAACCTCACCGAACCGGAGTTTCACCGAGAGATCCCAGCCGACGAAATAGGCGGCGGTACGGATCAGGCTGGTCTCGACCAAGCGGCCTTTGCCGGTGGTGTAGCGTTCATGCACGGCAGCCATGATCGCCGACAGGGTGGCGAGCGCGGTCATGTGATCGCCGACGGCGGGGCGGCAGGCGAAGGGCTCCTGATCGGTGGGGATCATGGCGCGACCCACACCGCTTTGGCCCCAGAAGGCGGTGATGTCGAAAGCCGGCTTGTCAGCATCGGGGCCGACTAGACCAAAGCCAGTGACGGCGGCATAGATCAGCTTGGGGCAATGGATTTTCAGGCTGTCATAGTCCAGGCCCGCCCGGCGCAGTGAGCCGGGGCGCACATTGGTGACGAAGACGTCGGCGTCGCGCAACAGGGTGATCAGGGCGGCGTGGCCAGCTGGCTTGGTGATATCGAGCACCACGCCCTTCTTGCCGCGATTTTCCATGGTGAAGATCGGGTTGCCTGGGCTTTCGGCGGTGTCGGGATAGAAGGCCCGCGTGGCATCGCCGCCGGGGGACTCAACCTTGATCACCTCAGCACCCCAGTCGGCCATGACGGCGGCGCAACCGGGCGCGGCAATCCAAGTGGCCATCTCAACGACTTTCAGACCTTCGAGCAGCAAGGCGTGTTCTCCCTATTTTCTTGTTGGCCGGACCAAAGCACGGCGGGGGTGGGGAGGGCAATGTGGAGGGTAGGGTAGGTTTCCCACTCTAGCTTAATGTTCTGTATTTGTTCTTGACAAGAGTGATCGGTTATGAGATATTTCCGGTTGTGCGGGGTGACCGCGATTGGCATCGGAAAAGCGAGGCGGCATGGCGGGACAAGGATCTGGGCGCGGCGGTTTGGGTGGGACCATGGCTGAGTTTGTGCGCGCTCGGCAACGGGACTTGGAGCACTTCGGCCACGAGGCTGAAGCGGTGGCGCGTGAGGCCTATCGGCGATCCATTCGTGACGGTGAGGACCTGATCCTGAAGACCTCAAGCGACGTTAGGAGATACGGGCTCAACCTTCTGGGTGCGCCGAAGCAACTGGCGCAGGCTAAGGCCGCGACACCTACGCAGGTGCGGAAGGTGGCGAGCCAGAGCCTACCCGGCGCTACCCGCGTAGGTCCGCCGCCAAGTCCACAATGGTGGGATAGCAACCCTGCGGTACGGGGGTTGGCAACGATTGATGCCCTAGGGGCTGGAATTGTAGCCGGGGTCCTCCGAGGCGGCGAGCATGCGGTCGAGGGGCTGGCACAGGCGGTTGCGTTCTCAAAGCGGGCGACGGACCCGACAGATTTCTTGCGTAGTCCACCTGGTCAATCTGCCGTGGAGCAGTTGTTACGGACCGAACTCGGGGCTGCAAACTATGTACTGAGGGGTGTTTCTGACCCTGATCGCGTCGTAGGCGACGTCAAGGCCAAGGCCCAGAAGATGCGTCTAGACTTGGATCCGACTGCAACGCCGACTGAGGCGAGGCTCGTGGATGAGATGGGCCGGAATTTCAAGATCGGAATGAACCAGGGCGAGTTGGCGTTTGATGTTGGTTCGACGCTCTACGGGGGGCCTGTTGCTAAGTTCGCGAAGGAAGGCGGTCTGCTTTCGAAGGCGGCGAGCTATGAGAAATCCATCGCGCAGGGGTTTCCAGCAGCTGCGGCTGAGCATCTTTCTGAGCCCTATGTGGGTATGAAGCACCATTCGGTTTTCGCTCGACGAGCCAAACTTCCGAAGATCCTGGGTGGAGGGCCTATGCCGCGTTGGGTGAGCGAAAGTGAGTTCAACCTTCTAGGGCCACCGGGTATGACTAGGGGGGAGTTTTTTATACGCCACTACATGGTTGATCCGAAGTTTCATGGGACCGGCATTCCCAAGCGGTTGAATGCCGGAAGTTGGAGCGGGAAAAAGCTTGGCCTAAAGAAATATGGCCCGCTAGGCCGTGTTTGGTACGGCACGCCTGCGCCACTTAAGGCTCGGGTGGGTGGTCTTGGTGCTGCTGCTGGCGGCGTCATGTACGCCGATCCAAGCCAAGAGTAGTAACCATGCAACTCAAGACTTGCTCCGAGTTTGTAGCTGATTTCCCCTACGATGGAATCGAAGACGATGAGGACTTTATCGAGCATCCTGGACGGGGGGTGACAGAAGCAATTGCTGAGATGCTCCGAGCCTGCGGGTTTGAGGTCTCAGCACCAGAGCATCAATTTGAGATGGGGTGGGACTTCAACGTTGCGACGGAACGTATACGCGTTTGGATTCTGATTTCCGCTTTCTACGGTCTAGACGCTGGGTGTGAATGCATTTTGCAGACCGAGGGCTATGGCGGCCTGTTCGACCGTCGCCGTACTCTTGATGTCCACGCCGAAGTCTTGACCCGGTTGAACACGGCGATGGCCAGTGATGGTCGTTTTAGTAAGGTCAGGTGGCTCCTTCAAAAGGAGGTACAAGAAGACGTTCCCGGCAGCCCTACCCCGGTCTCGGAGTAACTCGCCGAACAAAACCCATCGCCAGGAGCCAAAAGTTCTGCTTTTGTTCGACGCTCGATGTCACAGCCTCCTTCCTCAGTCCTGCCGCCGGGTTGGCGATGCTTTAATGGTCAGTTGGTGGCCGACACGACCATTGGCGGCTATCTGGCGCGTGTGCAGGATGTGCGGGGCGCGTGTGATCTGCGCGACTGCCGGCGCAGGTTCTGGATTGATTTTGATGGCTTGATCCGGCGGGGCTATGCGTCGTTTCCAGTGAGTGAGCTGAAGGCGCTGCTGGCCTGTCGCAAGCCGGGCGGTTGCGCCATGGCCTTTCATGACGGGGTGAAGGGGTCTGGCCTGCCACTGTCGATGCTGGCGCGCTGCGAGGGGGTGAGCGTGCGGCTGCGCTGCACCGACTGTCGCTGGGAGAAGGCGGTGCCGCCGATGCAGATTGCGGCGCACCTGAAGGCCTCGGCCAGCGGCGACGAGAGCACATTGCATGTGGAGTTGATGAGCAAGCTGAAAAAGCCCTGCCCGAAGTGTGCTAAGTCGCGCTGGTCGTGCGAGGTGCTGTGGCCGCAGGTCAAAACCGGCTGGCAGGCGAAGCCGCGACTCAACTCTGATGGCCAAGTTCGCTAAGCTCCTGGCCATGTGCAACGAATTCGCCCTTGAACAAAACCTGGAGGAACTGACGGCGCTATTTGCCGGGACGCCGGAGCTGCCGCTGTTTGGCTGGGAGGGCGGCCTGTTGCCCAATGACACAGCGGGCAGGGCCAGCATCCGGATCAGCGATGTCTCGCCAGTGGTGCGGCTGGCAGGCGGGGCGTTGTCGGGGTCCATGTTGCCCTGGGCCTGGAAGGGTCCGAACGGCGCGCCGGTGTTCAATTATCGCACCGAGGCGCGCGATTTCAGCGGGGCCGACCGGGTGCTGGTGCCGGCCAGCGGGTTCTATGAATACACTAGGCCGAAGATGCCCGAGGTGAAGCTTAAGGATCGGCATCTGTTCACGATGGCCGGCCAGAGCTGGTTCTGGATGGCGGGCTTAGTGCGAGGCGGCGCGTTTAGCTTGCTGACCGCTGAGCCAGGGTCAGATGTGGCACCCTATCACAGCCGGGGGATTATCCCGCTGGAGCCTGTGGCGGGGTTGGACTGGCTAACACTGAGCCGGTCACAGGATGAATTGTTCCGCCCGCCGATATCTGGAACGCTAATTGCGATGTCGCTGCGGCGAGACGGCGTCGATACATTTTCCCAAGATATTCAACGCTGAAACCAGCGGCTCGATCGCCCCAAAAAATGTAGTTGCGAAAAAAACCGCGCCAATTCGAAACGTTAACTGTTCTCATAAGCGTCGAATTCACCCTGACCGACTAAGTTGAGGGTATGCTAAGTCGCCTTTCCAAATTCCGAATGCTGACGACCTCGTGGCTTTCAGGACCCCGCGGATCCGCTGGCAATGTCGCCGTGATCTTTGCCCTTGGCGCACCGCTTCTGGCGGGAGCAGCGGCAATGGGTGTCGAGACGACCTATTGGTCTTACAAGTCTCTTCACTTGCAGGAAGCCGCCGACTCTGCGGCCCATGCTGGTGCCATGGAACAACGTTCCGGGGGCGATGCGGGCCGGGTCACTTCGGTCGCTACCTCGACGGCGACCGAAAACGGGTTTGATGCCGCCCATGAAACGATCGTAGTCAATAGTCCGCCAACATCTGGCCCAGCCGCCGGAAAGGCAGCCGTTGAGGTAATTCTGACTAGCCCGACAGCACGCTTCATGACGGCTATGTTCTCTGACCAGCCCCTGACGCTGAAGGCACGAGCTGTTGCGACTTATAATTCCGCAGCTACGGCGTGCGTTTTGGCGCTTAATCCTACGGCACCCAAGGCGGCTCTGTTCTCAGGCAACACCAATGTCGGGCTGACGGGCTGCAGTGTCATGTCCAATTCGACGGCCATCGACAGCATTCTCAGCCAGGGGTCGGCGGTCCTACGGGTCGACTGTTTGATCAGCGCCGGTGGGGTATCGTTGAACAGCGGCGTTACTCTGAACAAGTGTGATACGCCGGTTACTCATGCGCCGGCAGTCGGCGATCCTTTCAAGACCCTTGCGACACCGGTCAGCTCTGGGCCGTGCCGAAGCACCAGGGGAGCGACGCTCCAGCCTGGAAATTACTGCAGTGGTTTGAGTCTGAGTGGGAAAGTCAATCTGTCCGCGGGGACCTATATCATCGCTGGCGGCGACCTGAAGATCAACGCCAATGCCGACATTACCGGGACGGGAGTAACCTTCTATCTCGCCAACGGTTCGCACGTGGGCTTCAACGGCAATTCGACGATGCAACTCAGCGCGCCGACCACCGGCGCTTATGCCGGGGTTCTGATGATGGGCAGTCGCTCAAGCACAGGCGGCAAGAATATCGTCAATGGCAACGCGACGTCGATGCTGACCGGCGCCCTATATTTTCCCAAGGAAGAGCTGGACTATCTCGGCAATTTCTCGGGCCAGGGCGGATGTACACAAGTCGTCGCCGATACCATTCAGTGGTCAGGCAGCACCACGATTTCGGCCGATTGCTCGAGCTTGGGTATGACACCGATTCCCGCCATGGCTATTGTGAGGTTAGTCGAATGATCAAGTTAATTGCTCGGTTCGCCAGACATCAACGTGGGGCGGCGGCCGTAGAACTTGCGATGATCGCCCCAGTCATCGCCGGCCTGTTCATAACTTCATTTGGTATCTGGGAAGCCGCTACTAGAGCCCGCACGATGAACTCGGCGCTGGACGCCGGTGCGGCCTACTACATGAATGGCGGCACAGTGGACTCGGCCGCGATTCTGGCTATCGAGGGTGCCTGGGAGCATCGACCTGAACACTCGTCGGTCGTTATCAACCACAATTGTCAGTGCCAAGCGACGCCGCTGTCCTGCTCCAGTCTGTGTGCTGACCAATCGGCCCCTGGCGATTATGCCGACATGCAGTTGGTTGCAGAGGACCCGACGGCCTTAACGCGCAACGAACTGATCGAAAATCGTGTGGTTCGTGTTCGGTAGGCGCTTCATTGGCGACAAGTCGGGCACGGCGGCGGTCGAGCTGGCCATTGTCTTGCCAGTCGTCGTCATGCTGCTGGCCGGGGGCGGTCAGCTGGCCTGGATGCAGCACTGTAATAGCAGCCTGCGCTATGCCCTGACGACGGTGTCGCGCCAGCTTCGCTTAGACCCAACACTTAGCCAATCGACGCTGCAAACCCGGGTTCGCGCAAAGCTCTCCGGTGCCGATCCCGACGTGATCGTGACGTTGGCGGTGGTT
>JANPNB010000207.1:0-7521 GCA_031427275.1 Alphaproteobacteria bacterium
GCGAGCGTCTACCGGAACGTCCTGTCGCCATTGCGCGACCGGACGCGGTAGCTCTAGCGGCGCGCTGGTTCCAGGACAAGTTTAAGGGCGACGTTTTCTACGCGGTTAAGGCGAACCCTTCGCCATGGGTGATCAAGGCCCTCGCCGCCAATGGCATAACGTCCTTCGATGTGGCCTCGATCCCGGAGATTGAGCTGGTCGCGACCCACGCCCCGGGCGCGCGCATGGCCTTCATGCACCCGATCAAGAGCCGCCGTGCCATCGCCGCTGCCTATTTCGATCACGGCGTGAAAACCTTCGCGCTGGATACCCACGAAGAGCTGGAAAAGATCCTGGCCGCCACCAATGGCGCCAAGGACCTCAACCTCATGGTGCGCTTGGCCGTCCAAGCCGAGGGCGCCGCCTATTCGCTCTCCGGCAAGTTCGGCATCGATGCGCATCAAGCACCTGGCCTGTTGCTGGCCACCCGCCGCGCCACCGACGAGTTGATGGGCGTCTCCTTCCATGTGGGTAGCCAGTGCATGCGCCCCACCGCCTATCAGGCGGCCATGACCCAGGCCTCCCGCGCCCTGGTCCGGGCCGGCGTGTTTGCTGATGTGGTCGATGTCGGCGGCGGTTTCCCGTCGGTCTATCCCGGCATGGTGCCTCCGGCGCTCGACGACTATATCGACAGCATCGACCGCGGCTTCTCTGAGATGATGGTCCATGAGACCACCGAGCTCTGGTGTGAGCCGGGCCGCGCGCTGGTGGCTGAGGCCTCGTCTCTGGTCACCCAGGTCGACCTGCGTAAGGACGACGCGCTCTATCTCAATGACGGGGCCTATGGCTCCCTCTTCGATGCCGCCCATTCCAAATGGCCCTTCCCGGTCAAGCTGATGCGGGTTGAGGACGGGGAAGCTCGTGAAGTCGAGGGGACACTCAAGCCCTTTCAGTTCTACGGCCCCACTTGCGACAGCGCCGACCACATGCCCGGCCCTTTCTGGCTGCCCGAAGACGTCCAAGAGGGCGACTATGTGGAAATCGGCATGCTCGGTGCCTACGGCGTGGCCATGACCACCCGCTTCAACGGCTATGGCGACGTGGAAACCGTGGAAGCCAGCGACGCCCCCATGGCCTCGATGTTCGGTCTTGCCCGTCGCTCCATCCCGGTGCCGCGCCAAGAAAACCAGAACGTCGTCAAACTGTCGCGCGCGCGGAACAAAAAGCGTCGGCGTCGGTAATTAGACCCAAGACAATCAAGCGCGGTCGGTCGCTCCGTCCTGACCGCGCATCTTAACCTCGCGACGGGCGCTCAATCTCTGAAGGATCAAGGGAATGAACGCTGACGTTCAAAAGACCAATCGCAAGGCCGAACTGCTGGCCAACACCGTCGAGCACGTGGCCATCGACGCCTATGACGCGCGCCCGATCATCGATGCCATGCGCAAGATGAGCTTCACCTCGCGCGACACCGCGCGCGCCGCCGACATACTGTCGATGTCGCTGGAAGACCCCACCTGCTCCACCTGGCTGACGCTCGCAGGTTCCACCAGCGCCGGCGGCTGCATGCACATCTACCGCGACATGGTGCAGTACGGGATGATCGACGTGATCGTCGCCACCGGCGCCTCCATCGTCGACATGGATTTCTTTGAGGCCCTGGGTTTCAAGCACTATCAAGCCCAGGGGGGCGTCGATGATCGCGACCTGCGCGACCTCTATATCGACCGCATCTACGACACCTATATCGACGAAGAAGAGCTTCAGAACTGCGACGCCACCATCTACGCCATCTGCGAAGCCCTAGAACCGCGCCCCTATTCCAGCCGCGAATTCATCTACGAAATGGGCAAATGGCTGGCGGCCGGCAATGCCAAAAAGGCAGGCTCTCTGGTCCAAACCGCCTATGAAGAGGGCGTGCCGATCTTCTGCCCGGCCTTCGTCGACTCATCAGCTGGCTTTGGCCTAGTCAAACACCAGGTCGAGCGCATGAAAGCCAAAAAACCCTACCTCACCATCGACGCCGTGGCCGACTTCCGCGAACTAACCGACATTAAGCTCGCCGCCGGCACCACCGGCCTGTTCATGGTCGGCGGCGGCGTGCCCAAGAACTTCGCCCAAGACACCGTCGTCTGCGCCGAGATCCTGGGCCACGAAGCCGAGATGCACAAATACGCCGTCCAGATCACCGTGGCCGATGTCCGCGACGGCGCCTGCTCGTCCTCCACCCTGAAAGAAGCCTGCTCCTGGGGCAAGGTCGACGTCACCTGGGAACAAATGGTCTTCGCCGAAGCCACGACGGTGGTGCCCCTGATCGCTTCAGACGCTTGGCACCGAGGGTCCTGGAAGGCCCGCAAGAAGCCAAGGTGGGCGAAGCTGTTTGCGGCGGCTTAAACCCCGTCCCGATCCCGATCCGCCCGGACGATGTCCACGGCATCGCCGGGCGTCTTGAGGCCGGTGGCACGTATCTCAGCGAACACCGCTGCTGGTGAGTCGCGTCCAACCCCAGCCGCCAAAATCGCCAACACTTCAGCCTCGACGGAGCGGTTGTGGGCTGCCGCGCGTTGGGTCAACCGCTGAGCGATGCGGGCGGGCAGGTGGTTGATCGTGAGGTTCATGGGTGGGCTCCGACCGAGTGCGCGGTACCCCTGCTATCATTGACGATCCAGTCGGCCAATTGGCGAGACTCGCCGGATAATCTTCGCGGTCAGTCGATATGACGGAGATTGCGTAGAATTGCTCTCTCCTCATCTGTAGTTGGAGCGTATGAGATAAATTCGTCCCGGCTGACTTCGCCAAGGCCAAACTCGGAGATCACTCTGCGATCCTTGCCACCCCAGAGCAAAGCAATTCCCAGAGGCGACAGAATATCCCGAGCACCCCCGTTGCGGCGGACACGTTTCATGTAGTCGTGTTGTTGGGCGAGGGCTTGGACCTGAAGTCTAGAGATTGGCTGTCGTTGAATCTTCCGAAACAGAGTTGCAATTCTTTCGGCCCCCCCACGTGCCGTCATGATCTCTTGTCGGTCAGAAAGGGGCAATATTTCCCAGAAATTAGGTGGATAGGGGTGGTTGCGCAGGAGCCACCAAATGTTTTGAGCGCCTACCACTGATAATGTCTTCTTTTGGTCCCGATTGGCTCCCTGATTGAGATACTCCGAGCGCACGACGACAAGCCCGATGTCGCACCTGGCGGTCTTCTCATTTGACCGGATCAAAAGCGCGGGGTGGCCGTGGCTCTCGAGCGGGATCGTCCAGTTGGATCCCATGGTATTCTTGATGTCTGTTTCGACGCCGTCGATTGAGAGATCAAGAACCACGCCCTTCGGAATCTGAAGATAGTTGCGAATAAGAATTTCGACCTTGGTGCCTAGGTAGGTCTTCTCAGTCTTCTCCGTCTCAGCCAGTGTGAACCGGTTGGTTCTGGGTGCGTCAATCACCTCGTCAATAGCCTGCCGAAGGATCATTGGGACCTGGCGCTCAAACGTCTCGCGGCCCTTGGCATAGCGATAGATGGCCGCACTAAGCGGCGCGAGTATCGCGTAGTCAGGATGTGACTCTGTTAGCGGTCCGTCAGCCATCCCCGTTCCGTAGCGGTGATGGCCTTGAGTCGATAGCCTAGGCTGCTTGGATGGCCCGAGCCGTCAGGGTCCTTCCCAACATCGCTTCTCGCAATTTCGTAGCAACCGCATTTGCGACCGGCGGCGGGAATGCATTGCCAACTTGTCTGTAGGCCGCTGTCTTTCGCCCTGAGAAACGCCAAGAATCATCAAATCCCTGAATCCGAGCGGCCATCGCCACGGTGAGACGCGGCATGCCTACAAAATCTCGGTCTGGTGCCTCCTCCGCGAGGCTCTTGCCGTTAACCCCAAGACTTGCCCACGCTGCCCGGGCACGGGTCGGTCCTAAATCTGGCCCCCCATGCTTTTTCGACCCGCCGACAAGCGTTGGCGCGATATCATCTGCATGACTGGCCCACGCCTTGGCACCTCGCCATCCCCTCGCAGCCATCAGATCGACTAGTGTGGAACCAACCGTGGGAGCATCAAACTGGTTTGGCGTCGGCCATTCAAATCTATCTTTGATGTCATTTCGAAGCGCCACGATAACTACACGAGGGCGCAACTGGGGTACCCCAAAGTCTGACGCATTTAACAACCGCCAATGGGCTTCGTAACCAAGACGCGCCAGTTCGGATTTGATGAAACCTCGATAGTCTTCGAACACTGCACTTAGGAATCCGCGCACATTCTCGATCATCACGGCCTTCGGCCGCGTCTCATCGATCAATCTGAACGCAGCAGGGAATAGATTACGTTCATCGTCCTTTCCGAGTTGCTTTCCAGCAACCGAGAACGGGGGGCATGGCAGGCCACCTGCAAGAAGGTCGATTCCTTTGTAAGGACGCCCATCAAATTCGTTGAGGTCTTCCTCGTGAACCGTCCATTTTGGACGATTCAAACGCAGCGTTTCGCAGCAGTTTCCATCTAATTCGACGACGCCGCTATGCTCAAATCCGGCCAGCTCAAGTCCCCGCGCTTGGCCACCAGCCCCGGCACAAAGTTCTAGTGACGTAAAGGAGCCCATCACCATCCCACCCTCTCCGAATCGATTTCGGTACAAATCAGGAACACAACATCTAACAAGGGACTCTTGGTGGCAAGCGAAAATCGGCATTGCAGCGTGGACCTTGGGATGGAACGTGCAAGGCCATCTCGTATTGAAGATGCAACAGCCATAGTTCACACTCCACCCCAGAGCGGTAGTGGGCATTGGCAGACGAATCTAAGATCGGCACGGATTGGCAGGATGCCGAGCTAGACCTGATCCTGGCTGACTACTTCACCATGCTCGGGGCAGAACAGCGCGGCGAACCCTATGTCAAGGCTCGTCACAACCGGGCATTAGCGGCCGAGATCGGACGCACACATGCTTCCGTTGAGTTCAAGCATATGAATATTTCGGCGGTCCTGAGAGAACTGGGGCGGCCTACCATCAGAGGCTACAAGGCTAGAGACCATTATCAAGATGCGATGATTGAGGCTGTTGATCGGTTTTTGACTCAACATCCTGAACTGGATTTCCACATCGAACCTTCGAGGCTGGCAGGCGTCCAGGATGAGCTTAGCCTTTTCGCGGAAATGCCCCCAGTTCTCGGCGACGTGATGTGGGCCCGGACCCCAGCGTTTGAGCGTCTTGTCCGCAAGTTCGACCCTGCGGCCCGCGACGAACGAAACCGTTCCCTTGGTCTCGCTGGCGAGGAGTTGATCGTCGGCGTTGAGCGTCAGAAATTGCGAAGCTTGGAACGTCCCGACCTAGCAACGAGAGTCCGCTGGGTTTCCCAGGAGGACGGCGATGGCGCTGGCTACGATATCCTATCCTTCGACGCGACGGGCCGAGAGCGCCTGATTGAGGTTAAGACCACCGCCGGGTCGCGGACCACACCGTTCTACCTCTCGCGCAACGAACACGATCTCTCGACCGAACGTCCAGATGCCTTCCGTCTCTATCGTGTGTTCGAGTTTGCTGAGGCACCGCGCTTGTTCAAACTGAAACCGCCACTAGCCGAGCAATTGCACCTTAGTCCGGAGGTCTACCGAGCGTCATTTTGATTGCGGGATGGAGTAAGTCGCGACGACGCCTATCCACCAACACCCCTAAGCCGCCACCTGCTCCGGCTCCACCGACAACCGCATCCCCACCGTCTTCAACACCGCGATCATGGTCTTCAGCGTCGGATTGCCCTTGGGCGATAGGGCGCGGTAGAGGGCTTCGCGGCTGATCCCGGCTTCGGTCGCCACTAGAGCCAAACCGCCATAAGCCTCGGCCACCGTGCGCAGCGCCACCAGGCAAGCTCCGCGATCCTGCGGATCGTCCAGCGCCGCCATCGCCGCCTTGAGATACTCCACCGCCAGCTCGCGGTCGGCCCGCAGCTCAGCGACCTCTAGATCATGATGAGAAACCACACCCGCAAGAGCCTTCATAGCTGCCTAGCCTTCCATTCCGCCCAGAGAGATTTTGCCGTCTTGATGTCGCTCGCTTGGGAACTCTTGTCGCCGCCGCACAACAGGATGATCACCATCTGTCCGTACCTGCCGAAATAGACGCGGTAGCCCGCACCCACATGGACCCTCAACTCAGAGACACCCTCGCCAACCGGCTCACAATCGCCCAAATTCCCGGCTTCGATGCGCCGCAGTCGGATACGAATTTTGGCACTTGCCGCCTTGTCGCGCAGACCGTTGAGCCACTCGGTGAAAGGCTCCTTGCCGTCCAAACGTCGGTAGCGAGAAAGCTCCATTGACTGTCTTGTAACTTAAAAGCTACAATATGTCAACTTGGACGGGACCCTGAGGATGGGACGCTAGGGGAAAACTTCAGAGGTCGAAGGCCCTAGGGTCTACTCGCAATAGATCCGCACCTTGGTCTTCTCCTGATCCACGTCCAGGGTCAGGTCCTCCAGCTGCTCGATCAGTTCCTCGAGGTTCTCCGGCTTCAGGTCCTTCAGATCAAAGTTCGTGTGACCATTGCGGTGCATGGCGGCATTGACCTTGTCGCGCGCCTCAGGGGGGATCAGGCTGGAGAGCCGCACCCCAGCGCGCAACAGCTGCATGGGCACGCGGATGTTGACCTTGGTCGGACCGCCATGACCCTCCTCGGTATCCACCGTGACGCGGAGATATTTCGGCTGTCGCCGGATTGGGACGCTGCTCTGACTGTCCGACCCCGGCAGCGCGCCGAGAGGCTGCCGATCCAAGGCCGCGATCAGCCGCTCGGCCTCGTCGGCGCTGATCTTGCCCTGCACCAGCATGTCCAGGATCGAACGACGATCTTCACTCATGGCTCTTGCTCCTAGATGATCTTGATGGTGACGGGTCTGTGATCGTTCTCGACCTCGACCTCAGTGCCGCTGAGCGCCATCAGCATTCTGCCGACGCCGAGCATCAGATGGATGGGGTTCACGCCGATCGGGCGCGGCAGGAACACCGCCACCGCTAGGACCAGCAATAGGAGCGGAGA
Organism: Alphaproteobacteria bacterium; assembly: GCA_031427275.1. GTDB lineage: Bacteria > Pseudomonadota > Alphaproteobacteria > Caulobacterales > Caulobacteraceae > Phenylobacterium. The sequence continues at coordinate 6,999 of JANPNB010000207.1, forward strand.
GAAGACGATCAGCAAGGCTGTCAGCGGAAACCACAGACGGATCGGCCGGCGTGGTGCCGCGGCCCCGCGGCGGGATGCCTGCTGCCAGCGCAGTCGCTCCACCCGCTTCGACCTGCGCCCAATAGCCGACGATGGATCAGGGACGGAGGGCAGCTGGTTCACGCCTTGCCCTCCAGTTGGGCGATGGCATCTTGCGCGCTGATCTCGCCCCGGCTCAGCCGGTCTAGCACCTCTGAACGCACTGGCTTTGGGTCCAGATCGATAAACTCAAACCGGGCTGCGATGCGGTTCAGCCGCGCCTTGATGGTCGGGTAGCTGACCCCGAACACCTGCTCCATCTCCTTGATCGAGCCATGACTGCGCAGGAAGGCGGCGACAAATACCTGATCCTCGCCGCTCAGCCGCGCCAGCTGCGGCGGCTCGAAGGCACCTTCAATGGCGATGTCGGTGTCGGCCAACCTCACCCGCTCCACCACGAAGTCACGCCCTTGGGTGAGGTCGGTCAGCGCCTGCCAGTCCTGTG
>JANPNB010000208.1:0-4199 GCA_031427275.1 Alphaproteobacteria bacterium
GCCGCGTCCTGTCGGCGGACGAGGCGCACGCCTTCTTCGCCGCCTGCCTGCGCGGCGAACCGACCCCGGCGCAGGTCGCAGCCGCCGTCACCGCCCTGCGCATCCGCGGCGAGACGGTCGAGGAGATCGCCGCCTTCGCCACCGCCATGCGCGAGGCCGCCCGCACGCTCGACCATCCCTATGACGTCATCGACACCTGCGGCACCGGCGGGCGAGTAGCCGACCTCATGGTTTATTTGCTCGACTCCCCTAAGATTGTCCGAGTTCAACTCGAAGGATACTGATGCAACGCAGGATGTTTATCGTCGCCTGCAGCGCCTCAGTGATGGTGTCCGGCGAATCTATGGCAGAGGCTGCACTGATGGTTGAGACGAAGATGAAACCGAAGATCGGCCTGGTGACATTGGGCGTTCGGGAGCTCGAACGATCTGTAGTCTTCTACCGTGATGGGCTCGGTTTCCCGACTCATAACTACAAGGCGGGAGACCCGATGGTGATGTTCAAACTCGAAGGCTCCTGGCTCGGACTTTATCCGCGTGAAGCACTCGCGGAAGATGCACAAGTTTCGGCCACGGGTTCGGGCTTCGCGGGCATCACGCTTGCGCACCTTGAGCAGTCCGCGGAGGGGGTTGATCGAGTCTTCAATCTTGCAATTCAGGCGGGAGCTCAGTCGATCAAGTCGCCGACGAAGGTCTTTTGGGGCGGATATTCGGGGTACTTTGCCGATCCCGACAGCCACCTCTGGGAGGTCGCTTACAACCCCTTCACCGACCTAACCTAGCTAGGGTCTGTCGGGGCCTATGCCTATATGAAAGCCGTGCATGGGCAGATAAATTGGCCTTTTCCCCGATGTCAGTCCGCCAACCCCAGCACAAATGCCAGAGCGACATTTAACCGTCCGACCTCAGCCACGCTTAACTGTCCAATCGTCGCGCCAATCCGCGACCGGCGCACTGTCACCGGCTTGTCGGCCATGACTTGAGATCGCAGGCGCAGGCCGCTTCCTGGACCCGGCTCCACATTGACCCTGAAATCGACGGGATCGGAAAGCACTGACGTCATTTGGCAAATCACAACCGAGCCATGATCCTCACCAAATGCGTTGGTCTGGACGATCACTGCTGGGCGCGGCTTGCCATAATCTCCGGCCACCGCCACCGTGACCACATCGCCTCGTCGCATGGCCTAGTCGGCATCTGCGGCGTCGAACTCCGACACCGCCTCAATCCAGTCCAAAGCGTCTTCCTCGACGCCAGGACTGAGGCGCGCAACCTGGGCCGCAACCCGGGCGCGAACAGCGGCGGACCGTGCGTCGGGAACACTCAGACGCACTTCTCGCAAGCCGTCGACCCGACGTCGGTCGCGCATAGCCTTCATGCGTTCAGCGGGTGCGGGCATGATCGACCTCTCTTGGGAGCGCCACCATATCGTAACGCGTTACGATTTACAACCGCCCCTACCCAAACTCAAAGTGCTTCCCGATCTCGCCGCGCACCGCCGTCAGGTGATCGAAATACTGCGCGAACCCGCCGTTATAGTTCCCGTCCTGCCGCCGGTTGAACTCGCCCTCGAAGTTGTAATAGCCGGGCGTGCAGTCGGTGTTGCGGCTGGTTTTGCCGCGGTGCTTGATCACCTCCTGCACCCACCACTCCTCAGACTCTGGTGAGACATCGATGGCGTCATGGCCGTTGTCGCGGGCATAGGCGATGCAGGCGGCGATGTGGTCGCCCTGGGTCTGCAGCATGAAGGTCAGGTTGAACTGGAAGCTGGCCTGGTAGCCGCCCATGATGAACAGGTTCGGATAACCGTGGGTGTGCACGCCAAACAGGGTGCGCAGGCCGTCGGCATAGGTCTCATTAATCTCGCGTCCGTCCTTGCCGCGGATCTGGTTATAAATGCCGGTTTTCTGCACCTCGAACCCGGTGGCATAGATCAGCACGTCCACCGGATAGGTTTGGCCGTCAAACACCGGACCATCCGGCCCAATCTCGGTGATCCCCTGACCCTTGGTATCCACCAGATACACATTGGGTTGGTTATAGGCCGGCAGGTACATGTCGTCGAAGCAGGGCCGCTTGCACATGAACATGTACCAGGGCTTCAGGGCCTGAGCGGTGGCGGGGTCTTCGACAATCTCATCGATGCGACGGTGGATGCGCATCATGTAATCGATATTGTCGTTCTCTTGTTTCTGGATCTTTTCCTCGCGGGTCAGGGCGGCGAGCTCGGCCTTCTTCTCGGGCGGCAGCTCACGACCGCGTAGGTTCTTCTCGCGGCGCTTGGCTTGCCAGCCGGGCGCGAGCTTGGCCTGCCACTCTGGATCTGTGGGCCGGTCATTGCGCAGGTCTATCGAGGAGGGGGTGCGCTGAAATACGTAGAGCGCCTTGGCGGCCTTGGCCAAGCGGGGGATCGCCTGCACCGCAGAGGCCCCGGTGCCAATGATGCCGACGGTCTTGTCGGCCAAGCCCGACAGGTCCTGGCCGGTGTAGCCATAGTCCCAGCGGGAGGTGTGGAACGAGTGGCCGCTGTAGCTTCGCATGCCCTCAATCTTCGAGAGCTTTGGCTTAGACAGCGTGCCATTGGCGCAGATCACGAACTTGGCGCTCATGGTGTCGCCCCTGTCGGTGCCGATCCGCCACAGCTTGGCGGCGGCGTCCCAGGTCGTCGTGGTCACCGTCGTGCGAAACACCGCCAAATCATAGAGGTCATACCGCTTGGCGATGGCTTGGCAGTGGGCGAAAATCTCCGGCCCCTTGGCATAGAGGTGGCTTGGCACCACCCCCATCTCGTCCAGCAAGGGCAGATAGTCATAGGCTGGCACATCACAGGCCGCACCCGGATAGCGGTTCCAGTACCAGGTGCCGCCGACATCGGCTCCGCGTTCAACAATGCGGATGCTGCTGACCCCGCGCTCGCGCAGGCGGGCGGCGGTCAGCAGGGCGGAAAACCCCCCGCCGATGAACAGCACCTCGACCTCGTCATTGATCGGCGCGCGCGCCGCACCGTCGTCGGCATAGGGATCGATCTCGTACTTCGCCAGATCGCCGGTGAGGTCGGAGGTATATTGCGCGGTGCCCTGCGGTCGGTACTTCAGCCGCAGATCACGGGCCTCCGCGAACCGGTCCTTGATGCCGTCATAATAAGTCTGCGGCGGCTTTTGCTCGTCCATCCGGCTCTCCCCTGTCTTGTTTTTTGACAGGTTGCGGCTTTGGCGGCCTGCGCGCAAGCCTCAGGTGGAGGACGAAGACTTGGGTGCCACCCGCAATGCAAGGACCAGCCCTAGACCCATGGCGATTGCAGCCAGAAACAGCGGCAGCCCCAGGGGCCCCTGATTTCGAACCGTCCACGCAAAGGACAGGCCAAAAAGGCTAGGCCCAATCACCGAAGCAAGGCCCATCAAGGCTTGATTGGCACCCTGGAGTTGACCCTGCTCTGTGGGTCCGACGCGGCGGGTCATCAAGCCTTGCAGCCCAGGTGCCATCAGACCCGACAGGCTCGAAATCGGCATGGCGATCAGCCACATCCAGGTCGTGCCAGCAAAGCCGTACCAAGCCATGGCAATGGCTCCGGCTCCGGCACCGATCAACAATGCGCCCCGTTCGCCGAAGTTCCGCACGACCGGTCCCACGAGGAAGCTCTGGACCATGATCCCCATGGCACCGCCTACCATCATGTTGAGCCCCGTCGTCATCGGCGTCCAACCGTAACGCAGCCCGGTGTAAAGCACGAACACGCTGGGCCAGACTCCCTGGGCCAACTGATTCAGGAAATGGATGCCCGAGAGACCAAACAGCTCATGGTGTGAGCGCAGGAGGGTCAGGGAGCCGAGCGGATTGGCTTTCTTCCAGTCAAATCGTGCCACGCGGCGCTCCACGGGCAAGGACTCGGGCAGCACGAACAGGCCATAGATGACATTGGCCAGGGTCAATCCCGCGGCGGCCAGAAACGGCAAGCGCAGATCGATCTCACCCAGTAACCCACCCATCGCTGGCCCCGCCAGAAACCCGAACGAAAACGCCGAGCCCATCCAACCGAACGCTCTGGCCCGATCTTCCGGCGCGGTGATATCAGCCACATAGGCGTTCGCCGTCGAAAATGCGCCCGAGGTCGCCCCGCTGATCAACCGACCGACCAACAACCACATCAGGTTGGGCGCGAAGGCCATCGGCAGGAAGTCGAGACCCAAACCACATAGCGAG
>JANPNB010000209.1:0-9915 GCA_031427275.1 Alphaproteobacteria bacterium
ATCCGTCGCACCATGTCCACCGTGGTCGAAGCCATCGAGGGCGACACCCAGACCTTCCTGGTGGAGATCGACGCTCACTACCAACCACGCGGCTCGCAACAGCCCTGGCGCATCAAGACCTATGACGGCACCGGCACGCTCGATCTGGTGTTCTTCGGTAGCTACGCCAACCAGCTTCTCGCCAAGCATCCGGTCGGTGCCAAACGCATAGTCTCCGGCAAGGTCGAGCGCTTCGGCCTCACCCTCCAGATCGCACACCCCGACTATATGGTGCCGCCCGAACGCGCCGCTGACATTCCCGACGTTGAGACGGTGTATCCTGCCACCGCGGGTCTCGCCGCCCGCAATGTCCGCAAGTTCGTGCTGGAGGCGCTGACCCGCGCGCCCGAACTCCCCGAATGGCAAGACCCAGCTTGGAACGCCCGCGAGCAGCTCCCAACTTGGCGCGACGCCTTGACCCAACTCCACGCCCCCCAGTCGGAAGCCGATCTCCTACCTCAGGCCCGCCACATCCGTCGCCTAGCCTATGATGAACTGCTGGCCCACCAATTGGCCATGGCCCAGCGCAAAGCCGAGCGCCGTAAAGACCCCGCTCCAAAAGTCCCCGCCAGCGCCCTCGCCGACGCTATCGAGGGCGACCTGCCCTTCAGACTGACCAATGCCCAGGTCCGCGCACTCTCCGAGATTCGGGGGGGCCTTCAGGCCGGCGAGCGGATGAGCCGCTTGGTCCAGGGCGATGTCGGCTCGGGCAAGACGGTCGTTGCTATGCTGGCCATGGCCGATGTCACCGCGGCGGGTGGTCAAAGCGCGCTGATGGCCCCCACTGAAATCCTGGCTCGCCAGCATTTCGAAACCTTGGCAGCACCCCTCGTCGCCCACGGCATCACCGCCGTTCTGCTCACTGGCCGCGACAAGGGTGCCCAGCGTGCCGAAAAGCTCCGCGCCCTGGCCTCAGGCACCGCCCAGATCGCTGTCGGTACCCATGCGCTCTTTCAGGACGAGGTGGTCTTCCACCAGCTCCAACTCACCGTCGTCGACGAACAGCACCGATTCGGCGTCGCTGAACGCCAACGTCTGCAGGCCAAGGGCCGAGCCGTCCACCTGATCGCCATGTCGGCTACCCCCATCCCGCGCACCCTGGAGCTCACCCTTTACGGGGACCGTGATGTCAGTCGCATCGACGAGAAGCCCCCCGGTCGAACGCCGGTCGCCACCCGTGCTGCGCCCATGACCCGGGTGGCCGAGGTCGAGGCGCGCCTCAAACAGGCCGTCAGCGAGGGTGCCCAAGCCTTCTGGATTTGCCCTCTGGTCTCCGAATCCGAGTTTGTCGACTTGAAGGCCGCTGAGATCCGCGCCGCTGAACTCCGCGCCCAGATCGGCCCCAGTGTCGGCCTGGTCCACGGCAAGATGCCACCCGCCGAAAAAGATGCCGTTATGGCCGACTTCGCCGATGGCAAGGTCCAAGTCCTGGTGGCCACCACGGTGGTCGAGGTCGGCGTCAACGTGCCCAATGCCACCATCATGATTATCGAACAGGCCGAACGCTTCGGCTTGGCCCAATTGCACCAACTGCGCGGTCGGGTCGGGCGGGGTCGCAAGGAAAGTTCCTGCGTTCTGCTTTACGATCCGCCGCTCTCGGAAAACGCCCAAAAACGTCTCGACATCTTGCGCCGTACCGATGACGGTTTCGCGATCGCCGAAACGGATCTGGAACTACGCGGCGGCGGCGACGCGCTGGGCCTGCGCCAATCCGGCTTCCCAGCCTACGTCTTCGCCGAACCCATTGCTCACCGCGACCTATTCCTCACCGCCGGTGACGACGCCCGTCTAATTCTGGCCCGCGACCCCGCCCTCGCCAGTCCCCGCGGTCAGGCGCTTAGGGTCTTGCAGGAACTCTTCGATTGGCGTCCGGGGTCGCCGCTTAAGGCTGCGGGTTAGAGGCTTGCAAGGCAGTCACGCGCACTAGCCCATCGGCTTCAATATCCGCATAGAACAGATTGTAAGCGGGAGACTTTTGACGGTCAGCCCACGATCCGGACGGCTTGAGCATCGCTGACTTGGGCCGGGAAACCCGCAACACTCCATCACGGCAAACCGCCGAAACCTGTCGCGTTAAGAAGGCCGGCCTCGCGCCCCACTCCAAACCCGTGGCATTGGCTGCTCCAAGGCCCAGCTTCGCCGCGGCGAATTCGTCGGTCGTCGCCCCTAGCATGGGGTTGAAACACAGGGGCTTTCGCCCTTTCAGGTTATCAAGATCACCACCTTGGGCCCACACCAGCGATCGGTCCTGCAGGTCCTGAGCCCCGGCAATATCATTGTCAAACGCCGTAACCCAAGCTGCCAAACAGCCGGCTTGGGCTCGTCGCTGGCACGGGATAAGCGGCGGCGCATCGGCTGGCGTAACCGCATTGATCAAATAGGCTGCAACCAAACGCGCGCGTAACTCTGGATGGGTGACAACCTCTTCGGCCAAGAGGCGCGCGGCCAGGGTTCCCCCCTGCTCGACGCCAACAATGATGATTGGCCGACCATCACTATAGGTGTGGATAAACTGCCGAAATGCACGTGCGACATCGCCGTAAGCAAACTTTCGCGCTTCGCGGGCGTCCTCCCGCAGAGTGGTCAGCGAATAGAGGCTCGCTTGGCGATAGCGAGGCGCAAATAGACGTCCCACCCTAACAAAAGGCCCGGCATAGTTAGGGGCCATGACACGGCGAAATAACTGATCAGAACGCGAGTCATCAATCGGTGCGTTCCAGTGACGCCCGCCGTCAAAGGTCGTCGGCGAGATGAAGAATACATCGGCGACAGGGCTACCCGGCAATACGCTTTCGGGCTTGGCTGGTAGCAATGCCCAAGCCTCGCGGCGGGCATAATCTGGCGGCAGTGGCGGTCGATAGATTTGGAAAGGCTGCTGCGGGTCGAGCATGGCGCGCAGAATGTCATCGCGCCAAATGAAGGCTGAGATACCAACAAACGCCGTCAGTGCGCCAAGACCTGCGATGATCCATCGACGGATTGATCGTTCTGCCATTCCGGGTGCCTACAACAAACTCAGTCGGACCGAGAAACAATCTAACGATAGGGATCACTGGAGGCGAGATAGTTCCCGACATAGTCCTGAATGCCGTCCTCAAGCGCTGTGAACGGTTCGTTGTAGCCCATGCTTGCCAAGCGCTGCATCTTAGCCTGCGTGAAGTATTGGTATTTGTCGCGGATCGCTGGCGGCATCGGCGTATATTCAATCTTAGCGGCCCTTCCAGCGGCCTTGAACACCGCGCGAGCCATATCCTCAAAGGACCGCGCCTTCCCGGAACCCAGATTATAGACCCCGTTGACATGCTCTGACTTGTGCAGCCATGCCACCACATCGGCCACATCCCGCACATAGACGAAATCTCGCTCTTGGCCCCCGTCGGCGATTCCCTCACGATAAGATTTGAAGAGCTGAACCGTTTGCCCCTCGCGGACCTTGGGCCAAATCTGCGAAGCCACCGATTTCATGGCGTGTTTGTGCTCTTCATTGGGGCCATAGACGTTGAAGAACTTCAGCCCCACCCACTGCGGCGGCGCATAGTCGCGCGCCGCCTGCCGCGCCGCAAAGGCATCAAAAAGCGCCTTAGACCAGCCATAGGTATTGAGCGGACGGAGCGCGGACAGAGATGTCACGTCATCCTGATCATCGAATCCAAGCGCCCCATCGCCATAGGTCGCCGCTGATGAGGCGTAGATCAGCCTACGCTGACGATCCGCACACCAGCGAAACAGGTCTCGACTGAGCGTGAAATTGGCGTGAACAATCTTGTCGGCATCAGGCTCTGTTGTGGAGGACACCGCACCCATATGGACCACCAGCTCTACGTCGCGCCAACGCTTCTCCAGCCATTCGAACATGTTCTCCGGCGCAACAAAATCGCCGATCGGATGTTTTGCAATGTTGCGCCATTTCCCCAGATCGGCCTCATGCAGCCAGTCACAAACCACCACATCCAGAGCTGGGTCTTCGCAAAGCTTGGCCACGATATTCGAGCCGATGAATCCCGCCCCGCCCGTCACGAATATGATCCGTCGGGTCATGCTTTGGCTCCCGCCACCATCCGCGCAATGGCCTCGGAGGTAGAGTAACCCTCGACCAGATCGGCCAAACGTACTTCCCCGCCCCAGGCTTTGACTTCGGGTCCGCCCACCACTTCAACCTCAGCATAGTCAGCACCCTTGACCAGAACGTCAGGGCGGGCCGCTAGGATCAGGTCGATGGGTGTATCCTCATCGAAAGGGGCCACCAGATCCACGCTGGCCAGCGACGCCAACACCAGGGCCCGACTCTCCAAGTTATTGACCGGCCTATCCGCGCCCTTCAGTACGCTCACCGAACGGTCCGAATTCAATCCGACGATCAACCGGTCACACCAACTCCGCGCCCGGTCCAGATAAGCTACGTGCCCGCGATGCAGGATATCGAAACAGCCATTGGTGAACCCGACCCGCAGACCCTTGGCCCGCCAGCGCTCTACTTCTTGGATCATGCGCTCCGGCGTCACGACCTTAATCTCCGGAGACGCCATATGCGCCGCCAGTGCCGCGTCGATCATCTCCTCCGGCGATACAGTCGCCGTGCCGACCTTACCCACGGCAACGCCTGAGGCCAGCATGGCAAACTGAATGGCATCTTCTATCGGTGCGCCCGCCGCCAACGCCAGACCCAGCCCAGCAATTGTGGTGTCTCCGGCTCCAGAGGCGTCGAACACCTCTCTAGGCACGCCTGGAAAATGTCGAACAGCCTGCCCGCGTACAGCCAAGGATATCCCCTTGGCCGCGCGGGTTACCAAAATTGCCTTGGCCTCGCAGAGTGACAGGGCCTGCTCTAGAGCCGCTGCGATCTCGGCGTTGGAAGAGGTCGGCATTCCCGTAGCGTGGGCCAGCTCAGCCGCGTTGGGCTTGATGATGTCCACCGCGCCATATCGTCGGAAACTGCGGGCCTTTGAGTCCACAATCACAACCGCAGCAGTCTCGCGACAGGCCGCGATCACGGCGTCGGTCACCACCCCTTTGCCATAGTCCGAAATGACAATGACCCCTGCCCCTTCGGCCACATCACGAACCGTCCGCACTAGTCTCTGGTCGATGTCGCCCTCTGCAGGACGGCTCTCTTCGAGGTCTACGCGAAGTAACTGTTGATTGCCGGAAAGGAACCGCGTCTTCAAAGTGGTTGGGCGCGACGGATCGGTAACTAGAAAGCCCTCGATGCCGCTCTGATCGCCAATCAGTCGCAGCGCTTCATGGCCTTCTTGGTCACCCCCGACTAGGCCAATTAATGCAACATCGCCGCCTAGGGTCGCGACATTGCGAGCTACATTTCCCGACGCCCCTAGCATGACCAACTCGCGCGTACGGGCTAGCACAGGGATTGGTGCCTCCGCTGAGATCCGGTTGACGTCACCATAGATGAACCGATCCACCATGATGTCACCCACGCAGACCAGCCGCACACCGTGCAGCGAGGTCAGCAGTGTCTGTAAGGTGGTCAGATCCATGCTTCAGCCTCTGCGTTGCCCAGTCCTGGCGGTCAAGGTCTCTTCAGCGCGCGGCATGCAGTGCCTTTAACGTCGTCAGGAGCGGGCCAGCGGCCGACAGTGGCAGAGTACTGGGTCCGTCACAGAGCGCCTCATCCGGATTTGGGTGAAATTCGAGAAAGACCCCGTCGGCACCGGCGGCAACCGCCGCCCTGGCGATGATCGGAACACCCTGCCGCCGCCCGCCCGTCGACGCACCTTGGGTTCGCGGATCGGCGCCGGGCAGTTGCACAGCGTGGGTCGCATCAATCGTCACCGGCACACCGAGTTTCTGCATTTCGGCGATTGCCAGCATATCAACCACCAGGTTGTTATAGCCAAAAGTCGTGCCTCGCTCGCAAAGCACACTGATACTCGCGCCGCCCACCGCCTCGCGGGCTTTGTCGACCATTTGCTTGGCGTCCCAGGGGGCCATGTTCTGGGATTTCTTCTGGTGTAGCCAACCGCCTCGTCGATGGGCGGCGCGCGCCGCCGCAACCACGAGGTCTGTCTGGCGTCCGAGAAACGCGGGCATTTGCACGACGTCGGCGACATCGGCTACGGGGTCAGCTTGGCTCTCAGTATGCAGGTCGGTACAGATCGGCACACCAAACTCCGATTTGATTGCCGCCAGAATTTCAAGACCCCGCTCCAGGCCCGGTCCCCGATAGCTGTGAATTGAGGAGCGATTTGCCTTATCGAAACTGGCCTTGAATATAAAAGGTAAGTCCAGCTCGCCTGTGATCGCCTTGAGATGGCGCGCCGTGCTGCGGGCCAATTCCAGATCCTCCAGCACATTGAGCCCGGCAATCACCACTAAGGGCAGACCATCACCAATCGAGATATTCCATTTGTCGAGAGTGAGCACAGACATCGGGGAATCTCAGAGAAGTTGCCGTCAAAGGCCTAAGTGGCGTGCCCTCGCAGACTTCACAAGAAAAATCCCAATTGCATCCTTTGACCCGCCTGCCTCGTAGGATCGATGCGGATCATGGTGGCGCGGCTCTGCTGTGTTATGTATTCGCAATGTGATAGTAATTGAGGCTCCACATGACTTTGGCCCATGAGCCGTCACTCGCCGCGCTCGCCGCATCTCCGCAAGCGTTTTGCAAACTTCCGGCTCTGGCCGACGCGCCGGCGATCTTTCGCACCGCACTGCGAATGATGGCCCGCAATTGGATGGCCGGGGACCTTACCTTCATTACCCCGACCGGACGCAGCCTTCGCGTTCACGCCCCCTCACCAGGGCCGGTCGCGACCATCAGGATCCACGACTACCGCTTCATTCAGCGCGCTTTGATGGCTGGCGATATCGGCTTCGCCGAAGGATTTGTTGCCGGTGAATGGGATACGCCGGACCTGACGGCCGTGCTCTCGATCTTCAGTCTCAATTTTCAGAACCTGACTAAGGTCACCGAGGGGAATCCCTTGATCGGGATTTACAATTTTTTCGCCCATGCTCTGAACGGAAACACAAAGTCAGGATCAAAGCGAAACATTCACGCGCACTATGATCTTGGCAATGCGTTCTACGAGCAATGGCTCGATACCAGCATGACCTACTCCTCGGCACGGTTCGCAACGCCTGATCAAGAACTCTCCGAGGCGCAGACCAACAAGTACGCTGCCCTGGCGCAGTCTATGCACCTACAACCAGAGCACCATGTCCTCGAGATTGGCTGCGGCTGGGGGGGCTTCGCAGAGTTCGCCTCTCGCGAGGTGGGCGCTCGCGTTACCGGAATTACTATTTCAAAAGAGCAATATGACTTTGCGCGAAAACGTCTCTTCGATCAGGGGCTGGCCGACCGCGCGACCATCCAGTTGATTGACTATCGCGAGGTCGCTGGCCAATTTGATCGTGTCGCATCCATCGAAATGTTCGAAGCTGTGGGTGAGCGCTATTGGCCGACCTATTTCGATAAGGTCGCCTCGTCATTGAAGCCCGGCGGCCGGGCCGGTCTACAGATCATCACGATTGACGAACAGCTGTTCGAAGGATATCGGCGGCGCGCTGATTTCATCCAAAAATACATTTTTCCAGGCGGTATGTTGCCCTCAGAAGGTAGGCTGCGGCAAGCGACTGATCGTGCCGACCTTTCGTGGACGACAGTCGAGCGTTTCGGTCTCGACTATGGGCAGACCCTTGCGCAGTGGAAGTTGAGTTTTCAGGCTCGCTGGGAGGATATCCGAAGCCTGGGCTTCGATCTTCAGTTCAAGAAACTATGGGAGTTTTACCTCAGCTATTGCGAAGCCGGTTTCCGTACAGGGCGCACCGATGTCATTCAGTTGGGACTATTGAAAGCTTAGCCCCTGTTCGGACCGGTTTTGGCGTTCTAGATAGTAGACTATGACCGTCGCACGCAGCGTCCTGGACGCCATTGGCAACACGCCCCTTATTCGCCTGAACCGCGCCAGCGAGGCGACCGGTTGCGAAATTTTGGGCAAAGCCGAGTTTATGAACCCCGGTGCATCGGTAAAGGATCGCGCCGCACTCTATATCGTTCGCGACGCCGAACAGCGTGGTCTGCTGAAACCCGGAGGACGCATCGTCGAGGGCACAGCTGGAAATACAGGCATTGGATTGGCCATGGTCGCCGGTGCTCTGGGCTATAAGACCACCATCGTCATCCCCCGCACCCAGAGCCAAGAGAAAAAGGATGCGATCCGCTTACTGGGCGCAGAGCTAGTCGAGGTTGACGCCCTGCCCTATTCAAACCCCGACAATTATGTTCGATTTTCTGGCCGCCTAGCTGAACAACTGAACGCCAGCCAACCGGCAGGCGCGATCTGGGCCAACCAATTCGATAATGTGGCCAATCGCCAGGCCCATTACGAGACGACTGGTCCTGAAATCTGGGAACAGACGGATGGCCATGTTGACGGCTTCATCTGTGCGGTAGGCTCCGGTGGTACCTTGGCTGGTGTTGCTCAGGCTCTTCGTGCCAGGAACCCTGAGGTTAAGATTGGACTGGCAGATCCGGGGGGTGCCGCACTCTACGGCTACTACGCCCACGGCGAACTCAAGGCCGAGGGCACATCCATCAGTGAGGGCATCGGCCAGGGTCGAATCACGGCTAACCTTGAAGGACTTGACATAGATCACCCCTACCGGATCGATGACGCCGAAATGATGCGGGCGATTTTCGATCTAGTTACCCATGAGGGATTGGTGATGGGTGGTTCGACGGGCATCAATGTCGCTGGCGCAATCAGAATGGCCAAGGACCTTGGCCCGGGTCACACCATCGTCACCATCCTTTGTGACCAAGGTGCTCGCTATCAAAGCAAGATCTTCAATCCGGAATTCTTGAGAGAACGCGGCTTGCCCAGCCCGCCCTGGTTATGATTGATCCCCTCGTCTCCACAACATGGCTAGCGCAACATCTGGGTGATCTCGATGTTCAGATTATCGATGCCAGTTGGTGGATGCCCGCAGAAAAACGATCGGGCCAGGCCGAGTACCTAGAGCGACACATCCCGGGCGCGATCTTCTTCGACATAGATGCCATCACCGACAAGACATCCGACCTACCGCATATGCTGCCAAGCCCAGAGGCGTTCGCGATTGCCGCTGGGCATCTGGGTCTGCGGCGTGATGCAAAGCTCGTGATCTATGACACCTTTGGTATTCGGTCCGCAGCTCGGGTGTGGTGGACACTCAGGGTCATGGGTTTTGAGCATGTTTTTGTGCTTGATGGCGGTCTGAAAGCTTGGGAAGCAAATGGGCTTCAGTTGGTATCGACTCCAACACTGTTGCGCCCCACACGCCTCCAACCTGCCTTTCGACAGGAACTGGTTCGAAGTGCAGAAGAGGTGACCGCGATCCTAGATGACCAACCTCAGCAAATGGTCGACGCTCGGAGTGCCGCTCGTTTTCGCGGCGAGGTGCCTGAGCCACGCGCTGGCCTTCGCGGCGGCCATATGCCTGGTGCGCGCAACCTGCCCTTTGATCGGCTCCTCACGCTCGACGGACTGATGAAATCCGCCGACGAAATTACCGCAGTCTTTCAGGCGGCAGGCGTAACACTTGGTGCCCCGATCGTGACGACCTGCGGGTCGGGCGTCACCGCGTCGGTCTTGGCCCTCGCTTTGGCACGGCTCGGATATGGGGATGTGCCAGTCTACGACGGATCTTGGAGCGAGTGGGGCGGACTTCCGGATGCTCCAATCGTTACGGGATGAGCCCGATAGTCCGACCTGCCGTTGTTGCCGACATCCCGTTCTTGCCAAGCATTGAGCGATCGGCTGGCGAAGCTTTCAGGTCAACCGTCCACGCCTGGGTTGCCGATGATAGAATCGTCGAAGCTGGCGCTTATCAACCCCTCATCGAGGCCCGTCAGGTCCAGGTCGCTGAGATTGACGG
>JANPNB010000210.1:0-9306 GCA_031427275.1 Alphaproteobacteria bacterium
ATCGCCATCCGCTGCCCAGGCGCCAGAACCTTGATGCCATCCTGCGCGCCGTTTGGAGAGCGATTAAGTGCATTATTGGCGTGGCTCACGGGTTCGACACAGACAAAATCCTGCTCCGGGGGCGCATAGACCACCAGATAATTCATCGGTGGCTGGGTGGTCATCGCGACATGGACGCCGCGCGAAGGCCACATTATTTCTGCCTGACCATTCCAGCATGTGAACTGATGATCGATGGGCAGGGGTGGGCCACCGTTGAAGTCGGTGAATTGGACTTGCGGCGGACCACCGAAGTTTGCGCCACAGCCTAACCCACAGGGAGCGGTTGTAGACAGACACCAAAACCTGAGAGAAATGGTGGGTGCAGTAGGATTCGAACCTACGACCCGCTGATTAAGAGTCAGCTGCTCTACCAACTGAGCTATGCACCCGTACCGGTCTGATAGCGCAAGCTAGTCGACGGCGAGGGCGCGGAACATACTGCAAGTGCTTGCGAAAGCAAGCCACCACGGGGAAGCAATGCCATGGCGCGACGAGACCTGACTGGTGCCGTGGATTTTGGCTATCTAGAACGCTTTGCGGCCCACGATGACACCGTGATCGACGAGGTGTTGGCGCTGTTCCGAGAGCAGGCCCAAATGTGGTCGGCCCTGCTCGATCCGGCGTCAGAGGGGTGGCGGGATGCGGTCCACACCATAAAGGGGGCGTCACGCGGGATAGGAGCCTTCCAGTTGGGAGATGTGTGCCAGATGTGCGAGATCGACGGGGTTAGCGGGATAGACGGTGTGCGTGACGCTCTCAATATCGCCTTGGCCGACGTGGCTGCCTATGCTCATGAGCGGGCGTTAAAGTCGTTGAGGGGACCCGGGACCCAGCCTAGGCTGGGATGACGCTCAGGGCGGCCCGGCCGCCAGGAACGGCGTCTGCCACCAATCGCCGATCCAAGGTCGTAAGCTTTCCGTTATGTCGAACGGCCAAAGCCAGCAGATACCTACCGGTGATCTGGCTCGATGTAAGAAGGCGTGCTGACTCGATTTCACGCAGGGCCATTGGGTCGACGTGCCTCGCGTGCCAAATCGGAAACCACTTTTCCCATCAAATAGAACGAGCGATGGTGGCCCTTAGCGCCATAGCCACCGCAAGGAGTCTGCGAAGACCGCGCCGCCATGCCGCAGATTGTGGGACCCGGTGCCGTACTCAAAACAGTAATCATAGCCCGCGAAACCCAGGGCCTTAGCCAGAGTTTGGTTGGCCAGGGGCCAATCGCCAATCACGTTGGTGGCGTCGTTTGAACCGTCTTGCAGGTAGACACGGATGGGCTTGCGCGGAGTGGTGCCGACCATATAGGCGTAGTTGTGCCCGCCCAAGATGTTGACGAACGAGCCACAGTGGCTGAGCACCCGGCGGAACTGGTCGGGAAACTGCCAAGCCACGGTAAAGGCACAGATGCCACCGCTGCTGATCCCGCAGATGGTGCGGTGCTCGGGGTCTTTGGAGATGATCAGCCCCTCGCTGGTTTCGACGAAGGGCAAGACCTCTTCAATGATGAAACGACCGAAGTCTGGGGTCAGGGCATCATATTCGCTGCGCCGCTGGGCTGCGGCGGCCGCATTGATCTCGGCGCGGCTCTTGGTGGGGTCAGTTGGCACATGGCCTGGATTGACGAACACCGCCACGGTCGGGGCGATTTCATCGCTAGCATGCAAACTATCGAGGACCTGGGCCGCGCGCACGGCTCCCTTGGGATCAAGATAGCTTGCGCCATCATTGAACACGATCAGGTTTGCGGGTTGCGTGCGGTCTAACCCCGCGGGCACATAGACACTTATCACCCGCAAGGTGCCGGGGTAGATCGCGGTCTGACCCCAATCGGCGTGGCGGGTGATCGTCCCCCTGGGCACATCGTCTCCCGGAAATGCCTCGGGGCAGGGACGATAGGGCGCGTCGCCTGCGTGCTGCAAATACTTAGCGAAGTCGGATGGGACGTGGCCATTGACCGCCAGATTGGGTTCCCGGTGCAGACCTAGCGCCTGATAGGTTTCGAGGTTCAGAGTCACGCCGCGACCATCGCCTCGCGATATGGTGTCATGTCCCAATTGGGATAGCGAACCTGCGCGCGACGCAGGGTCTCTTGCGTCCAAAAGGGGTCACCCGGTAGCTGCACGCCGAAACAGGCGAGTTGTTCAGGTGTGGCGCTGTCGAAGATGTTCTTCCAGGGTTTGGTGTGATGAAATGCCCAAGCTGTGAAGCCGATAGAGTCGTCGCTCGCGGCCTTGAAGCAGGTCATCAGCGCATAACGCGCGCCACGCGACGCCGTCAGATTGGTCCCACGGTGATAGATGTCTGTGCTGTAGGGCACCACTGAACCGGCCGGCGAGGCGCTGGACCGCTCATATTGGCGAAGGCCAGCTTGCAAACTAGCCTGATGCTCAGGGTCTTGATTGAATGTGGCCTCTGGCCCGGCCACCTTCAGACTGTCAGGCCGCGTAACGTAGTGCATCGGCCCGCAGTCTTCGTTCACGTCGCTGAAATAGCAAAGGATGGTCACCGAATTGAGATGCGAATCTTCTGACGGTGCCGTCAGCGTGTGGTTAACGAAGTCGCAGTGGAACGGTTGGTCGTAGTCGGACTCACCGGTAAACTTGGCCCAGGCTTGGCACTGATAGGCATGCACGGCGTCGGTCTTTAGCGCGGCCTTGGCAAAGGCGATAAGGGCAGGGTGAACCCCGATTAGGTTTAGCGCCGACGAACAATCGATGGGCACCGGCAGGACACCCAGAAACTGGGTCGGGTGGAACCGTCCAACGGCCTTACCACCCTTTTTGTCCAGAGCCTCTTCGGCACCGCCCCCGGCGCGGCCAAACACCGAGACGAAGTCGGCCCGCACGGCGGCAACCTCCTCTGGCGTAAAGAAATTATGGATTGGCGCACATCCATCGCGCCGCCAGGTCTCAAGATGTTCGGGGGTAAATCGATCGCTCATTTCTCAGGTCTCGATCAACAATTTGAGCTTGCAATTTGGCGCATCTTGGCTTGCGACACCATCACCGAAATACCCGCTAGCTTCCGCCTATCCCCACATGCCCTTCCACAGGCTTCATCGCGCGAACCGCCGCGACTGCAACCGGTAGGACCGGTTTGGCTTCTGCACCCGCAGCCACGATAACATCGGCGAGTGCGTGGCATTCGTTTATCCGGGTCGCCAGCAGTTCGCGGAAGGAACTGATGCGCGACACAGCATACTAGCGACCAACACCAGTCACGATTTTGCGCTTGTCTTGTTACCGCCAATCTTGCGGGCGATCTCCGCCCGGCGACGCGGAGATACGAACAACATACATAGGATGAAGGTTGCGAGGATCAGGCAAATGAAATTGGGAATGATCAAAGCCCAGTTCGACAGAAGTATTCCGTAGGTCAGCCACAATCCGAAAGTCGCCACCGTAAACCAATACATGGAAATAGACATGCCGCTCACATCCTGCGTGGTGATGACCTTCCATGCTTGGGGCGCAAAGCTGGCGATGGACATCGCTCCTGCGGCTGCGCCCAACATTGTCAACAGTGGGAAATGGATCATCTGCCTACGACCTCCCAGCGGGAACCGGTAAAGGATGGTTTGGTTCCATTGGTCAGGGCGTAGCTGTACCCTGCCGCCCTAAATCCCCGCCCCATTGTCCAGCGCCGCTAGGGCCGCCTCGTGCGCTGCCGCCTCGGCCGTGATCCAGCCCAGAAAGGCTTTCACCTGCGGCAACCGTCCCTTGGCCTTGGGGTGGACGACGTAATAGGCGAAGTCGACAGCGGTCGAGATTTGCAGCGGCGAAATCAGCCGTCCGGCGTCAAGATCGGCCTGCGCCAGGGTGCGTTTGGCCAGTGCTACGCCGCGGCCATTGACGGCGGCTTCGATGACCAGGCTCGACTGATTGAAGCGGGGGCCGCGCGCACCGTCTACGCTGCGCAGGCCGCGCGCGGTGAGCCACATGGTCCAGTCGGGACAGCTTTCGTCTCGCTCGGATGAGCCGTCGTGGAGCAAAACGTGACCGGCCAAGTCATCGGGCGAATTCAAAGGGTTGGTGGCATGGAGGTCAGGGCTCAAGACCGGAATCACCGTCTCTCCGATCAGTCGGGCAACCTCTAGTCCCGGGTAGCGCCCGGCCCCATAGCGCAGGGCGACATCCACCTCGCCCGTGGTCATGTCCACCAACTCCAAACCGGCGGACAGCCAGACATCCACCTGTGGATGGGCTTTTTCGAACAGCCCCAGCCTTGGCACCAACCACTTGGCCGCGAAGGAGGGGGGCGCGGTTAGTGTTAGCCGCCGACCATCCACTGCCGCCGTCAGCATGGAAGCAGCCTCGGCCAATCGATCAAAGGCTTCTCGCAAAGCCGGTAGGGCGGTTTGGGCCGCGTCGGTTAGCAACAGGCCCTTAGAAGTGCGCTTAAACAGCGGTGCGCCCACATAGTCTTCCAGATTCTGGATCTGTTGGCTGACTGCGCCAGGTGTCACCGAGAGTTCGTCGGAGGCCCTAGAAAAATTGAGATGTCGAGCGGCTGCCTCAAAAGCGCGCAAAGCGTTCAAAGGCGGCAATCGACGGCGTTCGGCGTTGCGTTCCACGAGTTTTCCTGACAGCCCAGGTAGAAGTCCTTGCTTGCGAATTGGGGCCTAAAATCCGAATTTGCAAGCGCGCGGCGATGAAATTGCCCAATTCATATCCAGGCACCTCCACCGTCGGCAC
Source organism: Alphaproteobacteria bacterium (assembly GCA_031427275.1). GTDB lineage: Bacteria > Pseudomonadota > Alphaproteobacteria > Caulobacterales > Caulobacteraceae > Phenylobacterium. The sequence goes on from JANPNB010000210.1 coordinate 4,737, forward strand.
CATTAGAGAAGCTATATCCAATGTCTCGCCAACCGCGTGTAAAATCGAAGTCGGGTTTGGTCGTGCTGGGCAGCACGCCTAGTGCAGCGCCCGGCGTGGTTTGGCTGGTTGGCGCGGGTCCCGGTGATCCGGAACTTTTGACGCTGAAGGCGCTGCGCGTGTTGGGCACCGCCGACGTGGTGGTCCACGACGGCTTAGTGTCGGATGAGATCTTGGATATGGCACCTTCCCAGGCGCGCCGGATCTCAGTCGCTAAGCGCAAGTCGCGCCATTCCTATGCCCAAGACGAAATCAACAAGATGCTGGTGGCCTTTGCTCGCGAAGGTCTGACCGTCGTGCGCTTGAAGGGCGGCGACCCCTTCATGTTCGGACGCGGTGGTGAAGAGCTTGAGGCCTGCCGTGAGGCCGGGATCAATTGCCATGTGGTGCCAGGCGTCACGGCAGCTCTGGCGGCCAGTGCGGGGGCGGGCGCGCCGCTCACCCATCGCGGTTTGGCGCAAGCCGTTACCTTCGTCACCGGCCATGCGGCTCTGGGTGTGGAGCCGGACCTAGATTGGGCCAGCCTAGCGCGGGTCAATCAGACCTTGGTGATCTATATGGGCCTCTCGACGGCCGCGATGATTGCTGCGCGGTTGATGGCAGCAGGTCGCGTCGGCTCGACGCCAACCCTTATCGTCGAGAACGCCAGCCGCGCCGATGAGCGCAGCATCGCGACCACGCTTGCTGAACTCTCCAGCGCCGCCAAATCCGTGACCGGCCCGGCCTTGCTGATCGTCGGAGAGGCTATGTCGCTTGCTCAGGCTGGCGGTTTGCCAGCTGAATTGGTAACCCCGCGCCTCCAATCGGGAGCGAAGTTGTGAAAGCCATCACTGCCAATCGTCTGAGCGACGGCGAAGTCGTGTTCTGGAACGCGGGACGCTGGATCGAGCGCTTCGCTGAGGCTGAGCAGTTTGCCGACGATGACACAAAGGGTGAGGCCAACGAGGCTGCCGCCCGCGCGCAGGTCACCGTGGTCGTCGATGCCTATCTCATCGACCTGATCGAGAGCGAGGGGCAGTGGGTGCCACTCAGCTATCGGGAGCGCATTCGGGCGCTCGGCCCGACCAACCATCTGGCCCACGGCAAGCAGGCCGAAGGCGGCGCAGCCATCGCGGTGTTGCAACATGCCCATGGGGCGGCGCGCTCCACCGGTCGTGTCAATCTGATCAAGCGTAAGTAGGAGGAGGGGTCATGTATCATTACGACAACCTCGACAAAGAGATCGTCGCCGACCGCTCGGCGGAGTTTCGTGAGCAGGTTGGCCGCAGATTGGCTGGCGAGCTGACCGAAGACCAGTTCAAGCCCTTCCGGCTGATGAACGGTCTCTATCTTCAATTACACGCCTATATGCTGCGCGTGGCCATTCCCTATGGCGCGATGGATAGCCGCCAATTGCGCGCGCTAGCCGATATTGGGCGGCGCTATGACAAGGGTTATGGCCACTTTACCACCCGCACCAATTTGCAGTTCCACTGGATAAGTCTAGCCGACACACCCGACATCCTCGATGCCCTGGCGGCGGTCGACATGCACGCCATCCAAACGAGCGGTAACTGCATCCGCAATGTTACCGCCGACCCCTACGCCGGTGCCGCTGTTGATGAGATCGACGATCCGCGCGTGTGGTCAGAGGCCATTCGCCAGTGGTCTAGCCTGCACCCCGAATTCTCGTTCCTGCCGCGCAAATTCAAGATCGCGATCACCGGCACGGTCAAGGATCGAACCGTGGCCAAGGCGCACGATATCGGCCTGATGGTTCGGCGCAATCGCGATGGCACAATGGGCTTTGAGGTGATTGTTGGCGGCGGCATGGGGCGCACGCCGTTCATCGGACCGACCGTTCGTGAGTTCCTGCCTGCTGATCGCTTGTTCTCATATTTGGAAGCGATTCTAAGGGTTTATAACCGTCACGGTCGCCGGGACAATATCTACAAGGCCCGCATCAAGATCCTGGTCTCGGCGCTGGGCCGCGATGAATTCGCCCGTCAGGTCGAGGAAGAGTGGGCCAAGATCGGCGTTGCAGGCGACTTGCCTGACACTGAAATTGCCCGCATCCGCGCGGCCTTCGCAGAGAAATCCTTCGAGGTCCTGTCGGCGAAATCCGAAGCCTACGACGCCGCCATTGCCACCGATCCGGCATTCGCACGCTTTGCTAGAAACAACTTAAAAGCTCATAAAAGCCCAGGCTTCACGATCGTCGAAATCTCGCTGAAGGCCATCGGAGATACCCCTGGCGACGCGACCTCCGACCAGATGGACGTGGTCGCTGACCTGGCTGAACGTTACGGGCAAGACGACGTCCGAGTGACGCACGAGCAGAACCTTGTGCTTCCTCATATAAAGCTCGACGATGTCCACACGGTGTTTCTGGCCTTGAAGGCAGCGGGTCTGGCCACCCCGAATATCAACCTGATCAGCGACATTATCGCCTGCCCGGGCCTGGACTACTGTGCCCTGGCCAATGCCCGAGCGATCATCGTTGCCCAAGACATCGCCAAGCGTTTCGCCGATCAGGACCGAGCTGAGGACGTCGGTGAACTCAAGATCAAGATCAGCGGCTGCATCAATGCCTGCGGGCACCATCACGTTGGCCATATCGGTATCCTCGGTGTCGATAAGAAGGGCGAGGAGTTCTATCAGCTCACCCTCGGTGGCTCTGGGGCCGAAGATGCCAGCATCGGCAAGATCCTGGGTCCAGCCCTGCCCATCGACAAGGTGACGGACGCCATCGACAACCTCGTCGAGGTCTATCTGCGCGAGCGCCAGGGCGACGAGCGCTTCCTAGATACCTTCCGCCGAACCGGCGAAGCCCCGTTCAAGGAGGCCGTTTATGCCGACGCTCATTAGACGCCAGGGTGACGCCTTCGTGCTGGCCAATGACAGCGCGATCTCGGTGGCCGACGACCAGGATATTCCAAATGGCGACGTGATCATCTCTCTGACCCGCTTCCAGGCCGAAGGTGACAAGCTGCTCTCAGAAGGCCGCAAGGTCGGCGTGCGGGTCGAACCGGCCGACGAGGTTGAGGCGCTCGCCTATGACTTGCCGCGCCTGCCGCTCGTGGCTGTGGCTTTCCCGAAGTTTCGCGACGGGCGCGCGTTCACCTCGGCGACTCTGTTGCGGGAGCGTCTAGCCTATCACGGTGAAATCCGCGCTGTGGGTGATGTGCTCCGCGACCAGGCCGGGTTCATGGTCAGGTGCGGTTTTGACTCTTTTGAACCGGCGGACGGGTCGACGCCGCAACAATGGGCCGACGCGGTCCATCGTCACCGACATGTCTATCAACGCGCCGCCGATGCCCGGGCTCCAGCCTTTGTCGAACGCGGGGAGGGTTAGTCCCATGGCCTTTGACCAGCTAGAACGTCCGTCTCTGGCAAGCCGTCTCGATGCCGAACTGCGACACGCTCATCCGCTGACCGTGATGGAAAGTGCGATTGAGACGTTCGGTGATCGTCTGGCTCTCGTCTCCTCGTTCGGTGCGGAGTCAGCTATCTTGTTGCACATGGTGTCGCGCTTGAAGCCCGACATGCCAATCCTGTTCCTCGACACCGGCATGCTGTTTGGCCAGACCTTGGACTATCGTAAGACCTTAGCGGCCAAGCTGGGTTTGACCGGGGTGCGCGACCTTCGCCCAGCCTTCAATGATCTAGCGACCGCAGATCCGAGTGCAAAGCTCTGGCAGACGGACACGGACGCTTGTTGTCACGTGCGCAAGGTGCTGCCGCTCGACCGGGCTTTGACCGAGTTTGACGCTTGGATTACGGGGCGCAAGCGTTTCCACGGCGGAGACCGGCTGAGTCTGCCAGTGGTTGAGCCTGCCGACCATCAGGTGAAGTTCAATCCCCTGGCCAATTGGGGCAAGGCAGAGCTGGATGCCTATATTGCTGAACATGACTTGCCGGCGCACCCGTTGGTGGCCCAAGGCTTCCCCTCTATCGGCTGCTGGCCCTGTACGAACCCGGTTGAAGATGGCCAAGATGCTCGTGCTGGACGCTGGGCGGGTTCCGAAAAGACCGAATGCGGCATACATGTCGCCCGCGCGCCTGATGCCATCGCCGACGTCGGCGGCGACATCTAGCGTTTCGTTTCAAAAGATTTGAGCATGACCGACCTGACCACTGCGGCTCCCGCTGCCAAGAAAAGCGCCTTTCTGACTGAAACGGTGACCTGGGTCCAACACTGGACCGACCAGCTGTTCTCGTTCCGCACGACGCGCGATCCGGCCTTCCGGTTTCAGAGCGGGCAGTTTGTGATGGTGGGCCTCGAAGTCGACGGCAAACCGCTGCTACGCGCCTATTCCATTGCCAGCCCGTCCTGGCATGAGGAGCTGGAATTCTATTCAATCAAGGTCGCCGACGGCCCCCTGACCTCGCGTCTGCAAAAGATCAAGGTCGGCGATCAGGTGCTGATCGGCAAGAAGCCGACGGGAACGCTGGTGCTGGATGGCCTGAAACCGGGCAAGCGGCTCTATATGTTGGGGACAGGAACGGGCCTAGCACCCTGGCTCAGCCTCGCCCGCGATCCAGAGGTCTA
>JANPNB010000211.1:0-4055 GCA_031427275.1 Alphaproteobacteria bacterium
CTTGCAAATCGTCGGGGTTGAAGCGCTTGACCTTGAGGTCACCCAAGGTCGGATCGTAGTCGAATACCCCCTCAGTGTTGAGCGTCTGGGTCAGGTGTTGCGCCTCGATGCTCCAGTCGTCGTTGATCTGGTAGAGGGCCGAGATGCGAAGACCTTGATAATCGGCAGTGTTGAAATTCTGCTTGACCAGCGGTCCGTTGCTGACGGTCGGCCGCGAGATGGTCGCAAATCCAGGCCGACTTTTGAAGCCCGGCGATGTCAGTGGCATCTGATAGGTGCCGGGAATGTTGTCGATATAGCCCCCCTTGTGATCGCTATAGACCACGACGCGGACGCCGAATTTGTCGGGAATGATTGGGATGTTGATGAAGGCTTGGCCAGCCGCGCTGGGGTCACCGCTCTTGGTGACAGAATAGCTACCCGAGAAGCCTGCGTGGTAGTCGCCAAGATCTGGCTTGGCGGTGATGTAGCGCACCGCGCCGCCCATGGCGCTCGCACCAAACAAGGAGCCTTGTGGACCCTTTAGGATCTCGATCCGCTCTAGGTCAGCGGCGTAGACGTCGAGGTTGCGGACCGGCATCGAAACTGCCACGTCGTCCAGATAGACCGCGACATTGGGATTGGTGCCGGCAGAACCACCGATCAGGATGGAGGCCGTGTCGGTGGAAAGGCCACGGATATAGACGGTGTTTTGCCCCGGACCGCGTCCGGCGGCGTGCACATCGGGTGTGTAGACCAGAAGTTTTTGGAAGTCGGTGATGCCCAGTTCGTTGAGCTTATCCCCGGTTAGCGCCTGGACGGCGATCGGCACGTCCTGCAGCTTCTCTTCGCGGCGGGTCGCGGTAACCACCAGGGTCTCAATCGTGGTGCCTTGATCGCTGGCCGCGGTTGCTTCAGCCGCCGCCGCGCCTGAAAGACCGGCGCCAAACACCGACAAAGCGAGGACGCCTGCCGACAGATGCCAATTCATTCTCATCCCTTGTTTCCCCTTGTTCTCGCGACCAAATTTCATGATCACAAGCGCCTCTCCGGTTAACGATTTTTATGAGCCAACCCGGACGATCGTTCGTCGCCGCCCTTTGGTTTGACGCAGTTTCGGGGCGTCGAGCCAGAGTCCTGTGTTGGAAGACTACGAGCCCCTACTGGCGATGTTGCAACCTGCTGGAGTCGTGGCAATGGGCGTCGGCGCAAGCCGGGAAGTAAGTATTTGAAATATCGAATGAAACAATAAACGAATGGGCATATGCGTAAAACAGAAACGCTAGGCTGGTTCGGTTGAACCCGCAGGCTCAGATGCCACCTGAGCGATTTCAACACTCGGCTGAGTGGGCCTAGAAATCGGCGTCGACGCCGTCGATCAACCCAGTCGGACCTCAATGTGGTGCGTCTTGCCGTCGTTCTTTAGCCGTATGGCAGGGTTATCTGGCGACATGACCTCGCCATCGCAGACAACGCGAGTCACCCCTCTCTGAACTCCAGAAGGATTATCAACCACAATCATATATTGTGTACTCTCGTGCCTATATTGGACTTCGAAACCCGGCCAAGATGCTGGTATGCAGGGATCGACCTGAAGCAAATCCCCCTGGATCCGCAGACCCAGAATGCTCTCTATTCCCGCCCGTTGCATCCAGGCGGCCGAGCCTGTGTACCATGTCCAACCCCCACGGCCGACGTGACCCGGTGCTACATAGACGTCTGCAGCCACGACGTAGGGTTCGACCTTGTAACGATGGACGTCGGCGCGTGTGCGCGCGTGATTGATGGGATTCAGCATCCAAAACAATGCAGCGGCCTTATCGCCCTCACCAAGTTTGGCTAAGGCCATGACAGACCAAAGCGCGGCATGGGTGTACTGCCCGCCATTCTCTCTGAGGCCGGGTGGATAGCCCTTAATGTAACCGGGATCATGCGAGCCGGTATCGAACGGCGGCGTGAATAGCAGCGCTAGACCATCATTGGGACGGATAAGCTCTCGCTCGACGGACGCCATGGCGTGCGCCGTGCGATCAGCTGAGCCCACGCCCGAAAGCACCGCCCAGGATTGCGCAATGGAATCGATGCGACACTCGCTGTTCAGAGTCGACCCTAAGGGTGCGCCGTCATCATACCAGCCACGCTTGTACCAATGTCCATCCCAGGCTTGGTCTTCGAGTGATGTGCTTAGAGCGACCATATGCGCGCGCCAAGTCGTAGCGTGCGCGGTGTCGCCGCGCGCCTCTGCGAGGGCTGAAAAACTCTCTAGCGCTGCATGAAGCAGCCAGCCGAGCCAGACGCTCTCGCCGTGGCCACCTGCCCCCACCCGATTCATGCCGTCATTCCAGTCACCACTGCCGATCAGGGGAAGCCCGTGGGGACCAACGGCCAAGCTGACGTCCAGAGCCCGGGCGCAATGCTCGAACAATGACCCCAGTTGCGAGGTGATTTCGGGCTGGAAGAAGCGATCATCCTCGTCCGGCTCAAGCACCGGGCTGGTGAGAAACGGCATGGTTTCATTCAGAACCCCATCGTCGCCCGTGACCTTTACATAGTGGGCGGTGGCAAAGGCCAGCCACGCTCTGTCGTCGGAGATACGGGTGCGCACGCCCTGCCCCGAGTGGGGTAGCCACCAATGCTGGACATCGCCTTCGAGGAACTGCCGACTTGCCGCGCGCAGTAGGTGCTCGCGTGTGATCTCTGGACGAACAGTTGCCAATGCCATCCCGTCCTGCAGTTGGTCACGGAAGCCGTAGGCTCCACTAGACTGGTAAAAGCCTGATCGCGCCCAGAAACGACAGGCAAGGGTCTGATAGGTCAGCCAGCCGTTCAGCATCACATCCATCGACCGATCGGGCGTCTTAACCTGAACATTGCCGACTGTGTGCGTCCAATACTTGCCTACACCCGCCAGAATCTCATTCAAATCGGCGCTGCGGTAGCGGGTGATCAGCTCGCGAGCGGTCGCCTCGTCATCGCCGTCACCCAGCAGAAAAACAATATCAACCGAACTTCCTGCCGGTAACTCGATCGTTTGCTGTTGCGCTGAACAGGGGTCGAGCCCGGCCCCCACACGACCTGACAACTTCCGACCATTGACCAGCGCCGCGGGCCAAGACAACGTGCCGTTGCGGCCGATAAACTCTCGCCGATCGCCAGTCCAGTGCGTCTGCTTGCCGCAGAGATCAGCAAAGGCAACGCGCTCGCCGAACGCTGGCGTCCAACGATTGGTCGCCATCATGGCCCCGCTATGAGGGTCGATCCGAGTGGTAATGAAGGGGGCCGCTGCGCCCCGAGACGTGCCCAAAACCCACTCGACATAAGCGGTTACTGACAGTCGTCGAGTGCGTTTAGAGAGATTGCGCAGGGTCAGGCGCGAAATCTTAACCGGGTCAGCGAGGGGTACAAATTCCAGGAGCTCAGAACCAATCCCATTTGAGGTGTGCTCGAAGCGGCTGTAACCCCAGCCATGGTGCGCGACATAGGTAGACGCTTCGTCGCGGATCGGTGAAGCCGTCGGCGACCATAGATCGCCGGTCTCCTCATCACGAATGTAGAATGCCTGGCCCGGCGGATCGGTGATGGGATCGTTGGACCAAGGTGTGAGCTGATGCTCTCGGCTATTGACCGACCAAACGTAGCCCCCGCCTTCAGCTGAGACCTGAAAGCCAAAGTCGGCGTTGGCGATGACATTGATCCAAGGTGCCGGCGTTGCCTGGCCAGGACCCAAGACCGTTACATATTCCCGGCCCCCGTTGGCGAAGCCGCCCAGTCCATTAAAGTATTCCACCCCAGGTGCGGGCTTAGCGACCCGAAGATCCGAGCCCGCGATCCGCATCTTTGGCTGCGGCGGCTCGGTGACTTCTGCCCGTGGAGCACCTATCACCTGGTCGAACAGCCGCCCCCGCTCACCTAGTAAAATGACGCGTGCGGTAGCCACTAAGAGCGCGCTGGCTTCCGGCGAAATCAGATCGCCGCGCAGCATGAAGATGTGCCCCACTGCGTGTCCGTCGCCTAACTGGGGTCTTGATTGGCTAGCCCGAACGAGGGTTTCGAGTCGCCTTCGCCTTCACCCGCGA
>JANPNB010000212.1:0-3293 GCA_031427275.1 Alphaproteobacteria bacterium
AGAATCCTTTCGCAGGCGCTCTTACGCTCCTGGTCGAACCGCGCCTGAGTGCTGGTGCATGGTATATCTTTGCGGATCCTGCGGCGGCGCCTGTTCTGGAATATGCTTACCTTTCCAGCGCCCAAGGTCCGCAGCTTGCCAGCCGCGACGGTTGGGAAACCTTGGGCCGGGAATTCCGGGTAGTCCTGGACTTTGGCTGTGGTGCCACTGATCACCGCGGCGCTTACCGGAACGCGGGCGCATAATGGCAACCCTATCTCAACTGCAGGGCTTTCGTGATCAGTTGCAGGATGCCCGATATTCGGGTGTCCGCACTGTCCGCGATTCCAATGGCGAGGAAGTCACCTACAAGAACGACTCCGAACTCGCCCGCGCTCTTGCGGCTGTCACGGCCGAAATTTCAGCGGCGCAATCGCGCCCTGCTTCCTCGATCACCTTCACAACTTCGAAAGGTCTTTCCTCATGAAAAACTATGTCCAGAAGGGCGAAAGCCTGACCATCGCCGCTCCCTATGACGTTCTGAGCGGGGGCGGGGTGAAGTCCGGTCTGATCTTCGGTGTGGCGTCTGGTGACGCTCTGTCGGGCGCTGAGGTTGATGTGGTGACACTTGGTGTCTTCGATCTGCCCAAGGTCAGCGCCGATGTTTTCGCGATCGGCGCCGCAGTCTATTGGAACGACACAACCAAACTTGTCACCTCCACGGTCGCCGGCAACACAAAAATCGGAGTTGCGGTCAAAGCGGCGGCAAACCCCTCTGCCAGCGTCAACGCGCGGCTCAACGGGGTTTTCTGAAGCCATGACCCGGCGACCTTCAACATTCCGGCAGACCGTTGTGGCATGGGGGTTTAAAGCCGCCCACGCCGCCGGGCTGGCCATAGGGAAAGTCGAAGTTGCGCCAGATGGCACTATCCGGGTTATCATTGCCAACGGCACCGAGTCGGCACCCGGCACGCCCTTTGACCAGTGGAAAGCGAAACATGCGGGTTAGTCTGAAGGGTATCAATCGGATCACCAAACGGTAGGCCGATGGATCAAGCGTGACCTACTATTACGCATGGAAGGGTGGCCCCCGCCTGCCCGGCAAGCCCGGCGACCCTGAGTTTATCGCGGCCTTCAATGAGGCCGTGGCAAAGAAGGTCCAAGAGCCTAGCGGCACGCTTCAGGCCGTCTTGAACGCCTATCAGTCTTCCCCGAAATTCACCGATCTGGCCCCCCGAACCCGCAAGGACTATGTTCGCCAGATCAAGCAAATCGAAGTCGAATTTGGCGACTTCCCCCTTGCCGCCCTGCTCGACCGTCGCACCCGGTCTGAGTTTTTGGCTTGGCGCGACAAGCTGGCAATCAAGTCGCGTCGGCAAGCCGACTACACCTTTTCGACCTTCGCCGCGATCATGGCTTGGGCGAATGATCGGGGGTTGATCCCCTCCAACCCGTGCGAGAGGCCCGGCAAGCTGTATCGCTCGCAACGGGCCGAGTCGATCTGGCTGGCCGATGATGAAGCCGCTCTAAAGGCCGTAGCGCCGCCTCGCCTCTGGCTGGCCTTCCTACTGGCCGTCTGGACGGGGCAGCGGCAAGGCGACCTTCTGCGGCTGACGTGGACGGCCTATGACGGCCAGAACATCCGCCTTAAGCAAAGCAAGGGCGGGCGAAGGGTCAACATCCCAGTCGCGGGCGAACTGAAAACAGCGCTGGACCATGCCGCGAAGACCAAGACTGCCGTGACCATTCTGACCACGACGAACGGCACAACCTGGACTTCGGACGGATTCCGCACCTCTTGGGGCAAGATAGTCGCCAAGGCCAGAGTGACCGGCCTGACGTTCCATGACCTTCGCGGAACCGCCGTAACTCGCTTTGCCCTTGGCGGATGCAGCGAAGCCGAGATTGCCACCTTCACAGGCCATAGCCTAAAAGACGTGGGGGCGATCCTAGATGCTCACTATCTGAGCCGCGATTCCCGCATGGCAGAATCGGCGCTTAAGAAGCGGGAGGCGCACGAAGCCGGAACAAAAGCCCCCAACTAAGCCCCCAAACGCCCAAAACCGTTCCACCCGGAACAGGTCTTAAGGTGTTGAAAAGGCTTGGCAGGAGTTGGGGGACTCGAACCCACGACCCTCGGTTTTGGAGACCGATGCTCTACCAACTGAGCTAAACTCCTAGGCCTGCGGCGGGGGTTACGGCACGGAGGCGTGGATTTCAAGAGGGAATTGCCAAAACCGCCGGCCTTTGGACGGCACCGGTGGCGGCTGCTGCGGTTGCGGGGGGGGGCGGACGGCGATGATCCATTCCGCGCACGATCCGGTCGGCGTTCGATCCGCGCACAATTTATCAGAAGGCCGGGTTTTCTGAAGGCCGGGTGATCTGAAGGCCGGGGCCGGCCTTCACGCCTCGGTGCCGAAAACCCGGGCATAAAGCTGGCCCGCCGTCCGGATCGAGGCATCCAGCTGATCGACGTCGATGTCGATCCCCTGTTCTTCTTCCAACGTCATCACGAATTCGGTGAAACCGATGGAGCTGAGGTTCAGGCCCGACCCGAACAGCACGTCGTCTTGTGAAACCGCCCCTGCCTTGGTAAAAGCCGAAAGGGTTTTCGCGAATGTGGTCCAGTCGGTCATGATCTGCCCTTGATGGTTGTGGAGCGAGTCTATGGGCCAGATCGCGGCAGTTCAAGCGCAGGAATTCTATCGGCTGGCGCAGCTGTTTGTCCGAACGGACGCTTTTCCGGTTGAACAGGTCAGGCTGGTCCGCCGGGCGCTGAAACAGGCACATGCGGCCGAAGCACCCGAAAAGTCCCGGCTTTCGGTGCCGGAAGCCGTCCGGATCATCGCGGTCGCCAGCGGCAAGCTGCTGGACCGGAAGGAGCATTTCACGGCGGCGCTGCTGTTGACGCGGAACACGCCCGACCGGCTTGCCGACCAGACCGATGTTGCCGTCATGCGGTGCCGGGCCTTGATCCAGCTGCGCCAACGCGCAGCGGCGGTGGCCGAGGCCGACCGGCTGCTGGCGTTGAAGCCCGCCGATGATCAGCGCGACCGGGCCGTGGTCGGCCTGATGAAATCGGTTTTGCTGCATCATGACATCCAGGCCAGTTTCCGCCTCCATGACCTCGTCTGGGGCGCGCGCGGGGCGACCGGAATCGAAACGCTGCAGAAACTGGATGCCTCGGCCTATTTTTCCCGGTTCGACAGCGCGCTGCTGACCGACCTCCTGACCATCCGCAACCAGCCTGCCGGTGACATGGCGCCACTGTGCGAAGACCTCGCCTGGGGACTCGCCGCCAGTTACTATCAGAA
>JANPNB010000213.1:0-3098 GCA_031427275.1 Alphaproteobacteria bacterium
TAAGGGCGAAAGCCCGATGACACCGGAAGAGAAGCTGCTCCGCGCCATCTTCGGTGAAAAGGCGTCGGACGTACGCGACACCTCCCTGCGTCTGCCTCCGGGCGTCGCCGGGACGATCGTTGAAGTCCGGGTGTTCAACCGTCACGGCGTCGAGAAAGACGAACGCGCCCTGGCCATTGAACGGCAGGAAATCGACCGCTTGGGTAAGGACCGCGACGATGAATTCGCCATCCTGAACCGCAATATGACCAGCCGTCTACGTACGCTGATCACCGGCAAGGTAGCCGTCTCGGGTCCTAAGGGCCTGGGTCGTGGTGAAGTCACAGCCGAAAAGCTGGAAGAGATCGCACCGGGTCTGTGGTGGCAGATCGCTCTCGACGACGAAAAGGCCATGGGCGAGTTGGAGGCCATGCGCCGCCAATTCGACGAGGCCCGCAAGCGTCTGGATCGTCGCTTCGAGGACAAGGTCGACAAGCTGCAGCGCGGCGACGAAATGCCTCCGGGCGTGATGAAAATGGTCAAGGTCTTCGTGGCAGTGAAGCGCAAGCTGCAGCCCGGCGACAAGATGGCCGGTCGTCACGGCAACAAGGGGGTTATTTCCAAGATTTTGCCGATCGAGGACATGCCCTATCTGGATAACGGTCAAAACGTCGACATCGTGCTCAACCCGTTGGGCGTGCCCAGCCGGATGAACGTCGGTCAGATCTTCGAAACCCACCTGGGTTGGGCTGCTGCGGGCCTTGGCAAGCAAGTCGCCGACCTGTTGGAAGCCTGGCAGAATGGGGGTCAACGTAAGGCGATCACCGACTGGCTGGTGGACATCTATGGTCCCGATCAGGAACTGCCGGATTCCGATGAGGAGTTGGTGGAACTGGCCCGGAACCTCAGCAAGGGCGTGCCATTCGCGACTCCAGTCTTCGACGGCGCACACATCGACGATATCGAGAACCTGTTGGAAAAGGCGGGTCTCGCGCGCTCAGGTCAATCGATCCTGTTCGACGGCCAAACCGGCGAACAGTTCAAGCGTCCGGTTACCGTCGGCTACATCTATATGCTGAAGCTGCACCACTTGGTGGACGATAAGATCCACGCCCGTTCCATCGGACCCTACAGCCTCGTCACCCAACAACCGTTGGGCGGTAAGGCACAGTTCGGCGGACAGCGGTTCGGGGAGATGGAGGTCTGGGCTCTCGAAGCTTACGGTGCCGCCTACACCCTGCAAGAGATGCTGACCGTGAAGTCCGACGACGTTGCAGGTCGAACCAAGGTCTATGAGAGTATCGTCCGAGGCGACGATACATTCGAGGCCGGCATTCCCGAAAGCTTCAACGTGCTCGTCAAAGAGATGCGTTCCTTGGGTCTGAATGTGGAGTTGGAAAACGGCTAAGCCCGTTCTTCCGAAACTGTGTCTTGCGTGGGGAGGGGCCCGTCAGTCCCTCTCCGTCGCTTTTGAAATTGACTGACAACTGGAAAATCGATGAACCAGGAAGTCCTGAATATCTTCAATCCGGTCCAGGCCGCTCCGACCTTTGACCGAATTCGTATTGCGCTAGCCTCTCCGGAAAAGATCCGGTCGTGGTCCTTTGGCGAGATCAAAAAGCCAGAAACCATCAACTATCGGACGTTCAAGCCGGAGCGCGATGGCCTGTTCTGCTCGCGGATCTTTGGTCCGCAAAAGGACTATGAGTGCCTGTGCGGCAAGTACAAGCGCATGAAATATAAGGGCATTATCTGCGAAAAGTGCGGCGTTGAAGTGACGCTTGCCCGCGTGCGGCGTGAGCGGATGGGCCATATCGAGCTGGCCAGCCCGGTGGCGCACATCTGGTTCTTGAAGTCTCTGCCTAGCCGCATCTCGATGATGCTGGATATGGCGCTGAAAGACATCGAGCGCGTTTTGTACTTTGAATACTACATCGTCACGGAGCCTGGCCTGACGCCGCTGAAGCAGCATCAGTTGCTCTCCGAAGACGACTATATGCGCTACCAGGAAGAGTTCGGCGACGACAGCTTCACCGCTGAAATCGGAGCCGAGGCTGTCCAGGGCTTGCTGAAGGCCATCGATCTGCCGAAGGAAGCCGACAAGCTGCGTGAGGACCTCCTCACCATGACATCGGAATTGAAGCTGAAGAAGACGTCCAAGCGTCTGAAGTTGATCGAGAGCTTCATCGAAAGCGGCAATAAGGCAGAGTGGATGATCCTATCGGTCGTCCCGGTTATCCCGCCTGAATTGCGCCCGTTGGTGCCTTTGGACGGTGGTCGTTTTGCGACCTCTGACCTGAACGATCTCTATCGCCGGGTCATCAACCGGAACAACCGCCTGAAGCGCCTGATCGAGCTGCGCGCGCCTGACATCATCATCCGCAACGAAAAGCGAATGTTGCAAGAGTCGGTCGACGCCTTGTTCGATAACGGCCGTCGCGGTCGAGTGATCACCGGTGCCAACAAGCGTCCGCTGAAATCCTTGGCCGATATGCTGAAGGGTAAGCAAGGCCGCTTCCGTCAGAACTTGCTTGGCAAGCGTGTCGACTATTCGGGCCGTTCGGTCATCGTGGTTGGGCCTGAGTTGAAGCTGCACGAATGCGGACTGCCCAAGAAGATGGCGCTCGAGCTGTTCAAGCCGTTCATCTATGCGCGCCTGGACGCCAAAGGCCTGTCGGGCACCGTCAAGCAATCCAAGCGGATGGTTGAACGCGAGCAGCCCGCCGTTTGGGACATCCTTGACGAGGTTATCCGCGAGCACCCGGTTCTCTTGAACCGTGCGCCGACCCTACACCGCTTGGGCATTCAAGCCTTCGAGCCCAAGCTGATCGAGGGTAAGGCGATCCAGCTTCACCCGCTGGTTTGCGCCGCCTTCAACGCAGACTTCGACGGCGACCAAATGGCCGTGCACGTGCCGTTGAGCCTCGAGGCTCAGTTGGAAGCGCGCGTGCTGATGATGAGCACAAACAACATCCTGTCGCCTGCCAATGGTCGCCCGATCATCGTGCCGTCGCAGGACATCGTGCTCGGTCTCTACTATCTCTCGCTCGCCAAAAATGGTGAGCCGGGTGAGGGCAAGCGCTTTGGTGAAATGTGCGAGATTGATGCGGCGCTCGATG
>JANPNB010000214.1:0-2164 GCA_031427275.1 Alphaproteobacteria bacterium
CCGACTACGCCAAGATGGTGCGTCGGCAATTGGTAATGGCCTAACTCTTCGCCAGACGGGCCAGTGCATCACCGGTCAGGCGGCGCGTAATCCACTCGGTCTTGGCGCTCGCGCCCAGCGAGTCGTAAAACGCAATCGACGGCGCGTTCCAGTCCAGCACCGCCCATTCAAGTCGGCCCAGCCCCTCGGTTGCGCAGCGCTGCGCCAGGCTGCGCAACAGGGCCTTCCCGCCGCCTAGGCCCCGCGCTTCGGGCACCACGAACAGGTCTTCAAGATAAATCCCGTGCCGACCCTGAAAGGTCGAATAGTTGTAGAACCAGATGGCAAACCCGATGGGTTTCCCCTCGGCCTCAGCGATGTCGCAATAGAGGCGCGGTGAAGGCGCGAACAGATCGCGCTCGACGTCATCCAGGGTTATCTCCACCTCGTGGGCTAGCTTCTCATACTCGGCCAAGGCACCAATGAAGTTGTGGATCAGGGCTACATCCGAGGCGACAGCACCGCGAACTTGCAAGTTCATCGGGCTCCGACGCCCACCGTCTCTTCCGAAATTGTCCAAAGGCGCTCAGCGTCGCCGGCGTCCAAGGCATGGGCCATGACGCCGGCCGCCGGTTCCTCACCCCAAGGCAAAGCCTGCGCTAAGTTCTCTAGATAAAGACCACCAACGCCCTCAAGCTCGCGGCCAACGGCCGCCCAAACACTGGTTGAGGCACCCTGGGCTGGCGTCTTGAAGCCTTGAGCGACAACACCTTCTTGCGTCATCCACCCCATAGCCACCATTTCTTCGCGAGGTAGATGGCGCTGAAGGGGGGTCATGATTCCGCCGGGCATTACGGCATTTGCGGTCACACCATGCTCGGCAAAGCGTGCGTTGAACCCCACGGCGAACAGCGAGTTTGCGGTCTTGCCTTGACCGTAAGCTTCCCACTTTTCATAGGCCCGCGTGCGATAGTGGATATCGTCCCAATTGATACCGCTCCGGCGATGACCGATGGAACTTAGCGAGACCAGTCTAGCCACACGCCCCTCTTCTGCGGCATTCATCAACGCCCTGGCCAGACCCACGCCCAGCAGGAAGTGGCCGAAATGGTTGGTGCCGATCTGCATCTCCAGATCATTTGTGGTGTAAGTCAGGGGACAAGCCATCACCCCGGCGTTGTTGATCAGAACATGCAAGGGCTTGTCGCCCCAGGCGCTGACAAATGCTGCGACACTTGCAAGGTCCGACAGGTCCACGATGCCGACACTGACTCGCTCAGCTCCAATGTCCGCATTTATCTCTGCAGCTGCGGCTTCACCAGCGGCACGGTTTCGTACTGCCAACATGACGTCAGCCCCAGCCCCGGCCAAGGCCCGGGCCGTTTCAATACCAATCCCGGTGGCCCCACCCGTGACAATCATATTGCGGCCCGCAAGGTCGTGACCTTTCGCGATGACCTTGGCGTCCGTGAAGCGATCTAGTCCGGCGGTGATACGGGTCATGGGAGCCTCGATTTTGAACTTACAATGTATAATTATCCGACGCTAACGGCGCGCGCTAGAAATATTTTATCGGCTCAAACCCGGCAGAACTTACCAAAGGTCAATGAAAAACCTTGGCAACCGGGGCCATACCTCGCGAAGCAACGAACCTGTTGAGAGGCTGGCCATGACCATTCCACCAAATCCAATGTCCTCCGAAAAGTCAGCGTTTATCGTGGGCGGAGTTGTGCTGGTCGTTCAATTCCTACTGATGCTGACGACAGTCCAAATCCTGTCGCGGTCCATTGATTGGCCAGCCAGCTTGGGTGACCCGGCCGCGGTCACTCTACCACGTCTGCTGACCCATTCTGGCTCTGTCATGCTGGGGTACAGTTGCTACCTGCTGGTGGCTCTGGCGATCATTCCAGCCACCGCTGCCTTAAATGCCGCCCTGCGCGTTTCGCCGGCAATCGGCAACTTGGCCATGGGCTTGGCAACCCTGTCGGCGGTCGCCAAGACCTTAGGCATCGGGCGCTGGCTGTTGGCGATGCCTCAGCTTGCGCAGGCCTATGTGGCGCCGGACGCGGACAAAGCGGGCATCACCTTGATCTTCAACATGCTGAACGACTATGCAGGCGGAATGGGCGAGGTGATCGGTGTCGCCCTGGCGAGCGGACTCTGGACACTGGTGATCGCGACCATG
>JANPNB010000215.1:0-2194 GCA_031427275.1 Alphaproteobacteria bacterium
TGTTCCATCGACATGAACACATCGCGCGGATCACGGCCGCAATAGAGGTAGGTGACGTTGTCGTAATAGGGTAGCCCGTCCAACGCGGTGTGGGTCTTGATAAACCTGCGATGGGTCTGAGCCTCGAAGACCGCAAAGACTTCGTCTTTGCTGGCCGTTCGCATGTCCAGCCAGGGAGAGAGTTCGGCAAGTGAGGTGGGGAGGTCAGCGGTTTGATGGATCAGGAGCGCACAGATCATCTGCGTCCAGGTGGTTCCAGCCTTGTACGACGTACAGACTAAAATATCGTCGTTTCGGACTTG
Organism: Alphaproteobacteria bacterium; assembly: GCA_031427275.1. Classification (GTDB taxonomy): domain Bacteria; phylum Pseudomonadota; class Alphaproteobacteria; order Caulobacterales; family Caulobacteraceae; genus Phenylobacterium. Next base: position 303 of record JANPNB010000215.1, read on the forward strand.
GAAGTCCTGCCAGCGACTGCTGTCCATGATGAAATGCTCATAGACGTGCTCAATCGTCGGTTTGCCGCTCATCTGAGTCCCCCCGGACCTGAATTATCTTCGCGCAACAGAGACTTTGGCCAGCCCTCGCTGTCAACCAGTGTCTGGTCCCCGTCCCCGCTTTGGATGGCCGATAACGTCTGCCATAGTGGTGAAAAGGTATTGAGGGCAGGATGATGACAGGACGGGTCGCAGGCAAGGTGGCGCTGATCACTGGCGGGGCTTCAGGCATCGGCGCGGAGTCAGCTCGTCGGCTGGCGCGCGAGGGGGCTGCGGTGATCATCACCGACCTCTCCGTCGACGCGGGTGAAGCCTTAGCCGGTGAGATTACCGGTGCAGGCGGTCAAGCCCACTTCATCGCCCACGACGTGACCTCAGAATCCGACTGGGAGCGCGCTGTCGGCCAGGGTGTCGCCAAATTCGGCAGACTCAACATCCTGCTGAACAACGCCGGTATCGCTCAGACGGGCCTCACCCTGATGACCCATAGCCTAGAGGATTGGCGGCGCACCCTATCGATCAATCTGGACGGGGTGTTCTTAGGCCTGCGCTACACAGGACCTGCTATCGCCGAGAGCGGCGGCGGCTCGGTTATCAATGTCTCTTCGATCATGGGCAAAGTCGCCTCGCCCGGCGCCGCGGCCTATTGTGCCTCCAAGGGCGGCGTTCTGATGCTGACCAAGGCCGCAGCTCTGGAATGGGCCCCCCTCAACATCAGGGTCAATTCCATTCACCCTGGCTATATCGACACGCCCCTGGTCTCCAAGGTGATCCGCGAAGTCGAAAACGGCAATGAACTGCGCGAGGTCCTGATCAGCCGTCACGCCCTGGGCCGCCTAGGCCTACCCCGCGAAATCGCTGATGCGGTGGTGTTCCTGGCGAGCGACGAGTCCAGTTTCATGACCGGATCTGAGCTTGTCGTCGATGGTGGCTATACGGCGCAGTAGGCCGCTCTTGTACGTGAACAATTGACGAACACTCTCTAATCAGCTCAAACCTAAGCTTGCAGACCAGGGGAACCCACATGCCGACCGCTGCCTTGAGCCCGCTACTGATCGCCATTGCCGTGGTTGGCGGCTATCTACTGGGCACCATTCCTTTCGGCGTCATCTCCATGAAGTTGGCGGGGGCGGGCGATCCCCGCGACATTGGTTCGGGCAGCATCGGAGCCACCAATGTCTTGCGTTCCGGACGACGGGACTTGGCGGCCCTGACCCTGATAGGCGACAGCGGCAAGGGGGCGTTGGCCGTTCTAATCGCCTGGTTCATCACCAAAGACGGGCCGAAGGACGCCCAGGCGCTTCTGATCGCCTTAGCTGGTGGCTCCGCGTTCCTAGGCCACCTTTTCCCGGTCTGGTTGGGTTTCAAGGGCGGTAAAGGTGTCGCCACCTTTTTCGGCACCCTTTTAGCAGCGGCGTGGCCCGTGTGTCTGGCCGCAGGAGCAACCTGGCTCGCCATGGCGTTTCTATTTCGGATATCGTCCTTGGCCGGGCTGACTGCGGCTGTCATGGCCCCGATCTTCGCACTCTTCCTGTTTGACCAGCCCTATCCAATCACCGTGATGGCGCTCTTCATGGCCGTGCTGATCTTTGTGCGACATCAGGAGAATATAGGCCGTTTGCTCAAGGGCCAGGAACCCAAGATTGGCGCGAAGAAAGACGCCGCTTGAGCCGAGACCTGACCTTTGCCGCGCGGCGCGACTGGCTGCGGCTAGCGCGAACCGAGAACGTCGGCCCGGTGACCTTTGATCAGCTGATCAAGCGCTTTGGCGAGGCCTCTCTGGCCCTAGCCGCCCTGCCCGATCTGGCGCGACGCAGTGGCAGGTCTTCGCCGATGACAATCCCCTCTATCAC
>JANPNB010000216.1:0-1841 GCA_031427275.1 Alphaproteobacteria bacterium
TCCTTGTGCAATGCCGCCATTTTGCCCTCCTGCGTCGCCATTCGGTGTCCATCTAGAGATGGGTGTGACATGCAGTCGAAGCAAGCGCAATATTCGAATTATTCGAAACAGACGGCGCTTAGCACTCTTCGGTGCCAGAACGTTCCCAGCCAGGCTCACTTAGCTATTGCATGACGAGACTCGCCAGTCGGCTAGAGCTCGACGGGAGCGCGCACAGATTCCGAATTACTGGCCATAACCATATGGAAATGCTACATTTGTGGTGTCGAAGTGTCGATTCCGACCCAGAGGGACAACAAACTTATGCTTTTCAATGAGTTGGACCACAGAATAGCACGAGAGCGCATCAACCTCTCACAGGTCTGGCAGGCCTGGATTGAGGCCGAAGATCTTCGGCGGCACAGCTTCCTCGGGACGATGGCCTTTGAACAGCGTGATGGCGCGGACTATCTATACCGTCGAATCGGGCCAGTCGGAAAGAGCCTTGGCCCGCGGTCCAGTGACACCGAGCAATTGTTGGAGCGCTTCAAAGCCTCCCGTGAACAGAACAAGACGCGCCAGCAAACGCTGTCAGAAAACCTGAACTCCGAGGCAGCCATTCTGCGCGGCCTGGGTGCCGGGAGGATGCCAATCATACCGGCCAGAATTCTGCGCGAACTCCGCATCCACGGCAAACAAACTGGCTTGCGCGTGATCGGCACCAACGCGCTCTATGCCTACGAGGCGTTTGCAGGCGTGGTCTTCGAGGAAGGCGCGACCGCGACGGGGGACATCGACCTTCTGCAAGATGATCGGCGGCGGCTAAGACTGCTCACCGAAGAAAAGACCTTCACCGGGCTGGCAAAGCTTATTCAGGACAAGGTGGATCGTAGTTTTCAGGCGCGCAACAAGCGGGACTATCGTCTGACCAATGACGAAGGCTATATGGTTGAACTGATCAGGCCAGAGCCGCGGCCTGCGTGGAAGAAAATGGCTGGAGCAGAGTCGCCTTTCGAAGGCGATTTGGTAGGAGCCCCGATTATTGGACTTCAATGGCTGGTCAATGCCCCGTCGATTGACGCAATCACCGTCGACGAGCGTGGATTTCCCGCGCCAATGACCTGCCCCGACCCGCGCTATTGGGCGGCACATAAGCTTTGGCTGTCCCAACGCAATGATAGGGAGCCGGTCAAAAAGGGCCGTGATCTGGCGCAGGCTCTCGCAGTGATTGCACTGATCAAAGAACGGCTGCCTCAACTGCCCATAGACGCCACGTTTCTCGCGACTTTGCCGAAGGAACTGGCAGATCAAATGACTGGCCCTACCGAGAAGAAACCCAACGCCGGGCCCAATTGGTGACTCCTGATCTACTTTGGTTTGAATTGAAACGGCGGACAGGCGCACGGCCTGGGAGTTTCTGGAGCATGTGCTGGAGGCCGTGCCCTATCAGGTTCACACCATTCTCACCGACAACGGGATCCAGTTCGCCGAGCAGCCCCGGAACCGCAACACCATCTATTCCCGGCCCATCCGCTTCGACATGATCTGCGAAGCCAACGGTATCGAGCACCGCCTGACCAAGCCCAACCACCCGTGGACCAACGGCCAGGTCGAAAGAATGAACCGCACGATCAAGGACGCCACCGTCAAGCGATACCACTCTGACGACCATGCCCAACTGCGCACCCACCTCGCCGACTTCCTCGCAGCCTACAACTTCGGGCGAAGGCTCAAGACACTCGGCGGCCTCACGCCCTACGAGTACCTCTGCAAAATCTGGACATCCGAGCCAGATCGATTCATCCTAAATCCGCTCCACCAGATGCCGGGACTGAACACCTACCCCCAAAGCGGAGAGCAGC
>JANPNB010000217.1:0-3159 GCA_031427275.1 Alphaproteobacteria bacterium
ATAGCCGACGACGAGCAGCGGTTCTTAGTGCTCAAGGCTCGGGTTGAACGCCTCGATGCCCTATGGGCCATCAACCAGCGCAAACGTGAAACCCGGGGCAAGATCATCATCGGCGGGGCGATCCTAGCAGAGGTGGCCCAAGCCAGAGAGACCGGCGACGACGGGTTCCTGGCACGCCTGGTCGACGTCCTTGATCGCCTTGTTGAAGGTGCTCGGGATCGGCTGACCGTGCGGGAGCTCTTGGGCGATGTAGCGCTCAGCTTGCGACGGGGCGGGGGTCTGGAAGAGGGCGCTGCAAGCGCCTTGGAAATACCCACCCCTCCCCTGCCGGATTTTGATCTGATGGCGCAGTCGGCCATGGCTGACGAAGACCTCACAGAGCGACTGCCGAGCCAAATCGACGAGGAGTACGGCGACCTTGACGGGTCCTGGCGCTCGGCTTGATCACGGCCTGCGACCTCCAGGGCCGGATGCCGCTTCTATGATCAGGGTCGTGGCATCCTCGGAAGCGCCCGATGGATCGGCGTCCGAAACCAGCGCCCGGTTCTCGCCTACGAAGATCGGACCACCTGCGTCTTTCCAGGCGTTCGAGGCGGGCAGCGCACCGGTAGCGATAGGTGGTCGCGTAGTGCGCTCGGCAGAGCGCCCTCCCCTGCCCGGCGCGACATAGAAACTATGGGCTCCGATCACGGCAGAAGGCGCTGCTCCACCAAAGTTGACCAGGGCCTTGGGGACGCTTCCGCGCGAAGCGCGATCAGCAACGATTTGCGGGTTCTGGAAGTATCTCGCCCCGTGGGTCAGGTCCGGCAGGCGGCCCTCCAGGACCAGGTTGATAATGGTGTCGATCTTGGCGCGTCTTGTGTCCGAGACCGGTGCCAGATTGCGCCAGCTCCCGCGCGCCCGCATCACCGGCTCGAACTGGTGGCGCGCATTGACGACCGCCTCGACCGTCCCACCCCAACGACCGTCGGCCAGGCGGTTGATGATCGTATAGACGACCCCGGCCAGGCCGCTGTCGCCTTGGTTGGCGGCTTCGCCGTAAGCAACCCTGGCGATGGCATCGCGAGCCTCAGGGGTGTTGACCAGGGTCGCTAGGGCGGACGACGGTGTAGTGACGCCAGAACCTCGTGCCGGGACAGTTATCACGGTCGGGCAATTGACACCGGCCGGCAAGGGCTGGGCGCTCGCGCCTCGGCTTAGCAGCAGGCAGAGCGAAGCGAGCGCAGCGGGGTCCATCAGGGGTTCCGCCCGGATGCGGAGGGCGCGTTCAGCGGCCGAAAGACCCCCAGGATCTGATCGGTCTTGATCGGGCCATAGTAGCGGCTGTCGAAGCTATTGGGGATGCGGTCGGAGAAGACGAAGACCTCGCCGGTCGTCAGCACCCTGCAGCCGCGCCAGATTGGCAGACGATCACCGTGGGTGTCATGGAACTGGACAGGCGCGACGACCTTGCCATCGATGGCAAGTACCCCGCCGTCCGTGCAGACCGACTGCCCCTCCCCTGCTCCGACCGACTTCAGGATCGGGATGTGATGCAAGTAGCCCATGCGGGCGTCGGCATAAGGGAAGACCTGGGGTGGGGCGTGGAAGGCGATGATGTTGCCTGGCAAGGGGACGGTACCCGTGCGGACATAGAGGCCCTCTGGCTCGCTTGGACTTCGGTTCCAGAGGACGACCGGGTTGGCAGTCATGGCGGAGAGGACCGCCACGACACTCACTGGCAGGATCGCCCATGCCACCAAGCTGGGGGTCACGCCCCGTAGTACGCTTAGGGACAAGGTCCTCATGGTGTTCTGGTCTAGCCTCGCGCCCGCAATCGGGTCGCAGGGTCAGCAGTGCTTCAGGCCAAGATGTGGCCTGTGCCCGGTGATTGTGGGCTTCCTGTGGTGCGCTGGCTTAGCGGTGGGCCGCAAGCAATAGCGTCTTCAGGCCGACGTCGGCTCTATCGTAGGGCTGGGCCATACTCGCTCGCCCACCGGCAAGGCTTCCACGGTATGATCCATGGCATCAGCACTATCGCGAAGGCCAGATTGCCATTTTCGGTATGACTAAACTCGCATGTTTTGACCTATCTCCGGAGGAGTCGGGGCAATGGGTATTTTGACTTAGAGGCCCTCAAACCGCCGCTCAACGAGAGCGGCCGGGAGAATCACGCCCCACCCCGGTGCAGTCCGGCCATGCCCTACTGCAGCACCCAACGCGTAGCGATTTTGGCGCGGCGCGAGATCGCGGATCGCCTCCAAGGTTGCGTCAAGAATGCGCAGATGTTCTCGCTGGGTTTCTAACCACCAGCCTGCCGCCCCGGCGGCCGTTGCATTGCAGTTTGCAGCGAGATGTTGGGTGAGGCGATCAGTGTCCAGTCGCCCGATAAGGTTGAGACTGTTGACAAGCTCCTCCGCACCTCCCGCAAGGTCCGGGCGATCGAATACGTCGGCGACAGTTCGCTCCAGCGTTGTCACAGCGACCGACTGGCCAAGGCGATCAACCGCGGTAACGCTGTCGGATCCGAGCGGTACACCAGGCCGAACAAAACGGCAGGTGAATTCAGCGGTCTTGAAGTGGCCAGGTTCGCCCGGCGCAATCGCCTGAACGTCGAACCCTGCGGTGTAAGCAAAGCCGTGCAACTCCAGCGCAGAGTGATAACCGACCACGGCATTTGGCCGCAGCCGAGAGGCTAGGAGAAAGCGGTCCACCCACCAAGTTTCAGGGTCGGCATGCTTGGGGACCGAGGCATAGAGGCCCCGTGCTATCCGTTTGATATTGCCCGCTTTGACATGCTGGGCCAACATGGCTGTGACAGTCTTGTCCTCCGGCGCGCGACCAACCGCGTGCACATAGTCCGCGCGCGTGAATACAGGCGTCGCACTGAAAAACGGAGCTGACAAGTTTTGCGGCATCGGCTCATTACTATCGGAGAAAAGCACATTTTAGATGTGGACTTTCTACGATAGTAATGAACAAAAACAACGCTGAAGAGCTTCCAACAAACGCTCTTCAGCGTCAAACGGTCACTGATCCCCCGATGATACCCTGACCAAAAGTCGAAGTTGCCAATTGGCAACTTCAGCCCTTTGGCCGCATTCGGAGGAGCTCGCGCTGGAAAGCCTCAGCGAAATCGGCGTTGCTGGCATCCGCATCAAGGGCCAGCTCCAGGACGAC
>JANPNB010000218.1:0-1978 GCA_031427275.1 Alphaproteobacteria bacterium
CAGGCCTCGCCCGATGAGGCGCTGCGACGTATTCTGCCCAAGCTTTGAGACTGGAGTTCCCATGCGCCTGATCACCACCCTTGCCCTGACCTGTGCTGCTCTGACAGCATCGGTGGCCATGGCCGCTGAGACCAAGCCCCCGCCCATGGGGGCCTCCATCCTGATGTGGAGCCCGCAGCAACAGGAAGACGGCTACAAAGCCATGGAGACACTGAACGCCCACAAGGTGGTCAAGCGCGGGACCAGGGTTTTTCCGCTGCCCACCGGCAAAGCCCTGCCCGCCACCACCATTACCATCGACGGCAAGACGCTGAGCCTCGATGAGTACATGGCCGCCTACCGGGTTTCCGGCCTGCTGGTTATTCAGGACGGCAAGGTGCGGCTGGAACGCTATGGCCTCAACCGCAAACCCACCGACCGCTGGACCTCATTCTCAGTGGCCAAATCGGTGACCTCGACCTTGGTCGGGGCGGCGATCCAGGACGGCTATATCAAGAGCCTGGATGATCAGGTGACTGCCTATGTGCCGGAGCTGAAGGGCGCGGGCTATGAGGGCGTAACCATCCGCCAACTGATCACCATGTCGTCGGGCGTGAAGTGGAACGAAGACTATACCGACATGAATTCTGACGTGGCCAAGGTGGGCCTCTCGATCCTGGAGCCCGGGGTCAATCCGGTGGTTAGCTATATGCGCAAGCTGCCGCGCGAGGTGACGCCGGGTACGCGTTTCCACTATTCCACCGGCGAGACGGACCTGGTGGGGATCTTGGTCTCAAATGCGGTGGGCAAGCCGCTATCCCAATATCTCTCCGAAAAGCTCTGGGCACCTTACGGCATGGAGCAGGACGCCATCTGGGTGGAGGACGTGGCGGGCCATGAGCGCGGCGGTTGCTGCCTGTCGATCACTTTGCGCGACTATGGCCGGATCGGGATGTTCATCCTGGGCGGCGGCAAGGCTGGTGGGAAACAGGTGGTGCCGGCGGGCTGGACGCGCGATGCGACGCGCCAGCAACTGCCGTTAAGTGCCGCGCACCCTGAATACGGCGGCTACGGTTACTTCTGGTGGATCAAGCCGGGCGGCGAGGGCTATGAGGCGCTTGGGATCTTCGGCCAGTCGATCACCACCTATCCCAAGGACAAGCTGATCATCGTGACCAACTCCGCCTGGCCCGCGGCTGACACCGACGCTCTGAACGCGGCGCATGACGCGATGGCAGAGGCAGTGCGGGTGGCGGCGAAGAAGTAGGTCGAAGAATTTAACCACGGAAAACACCGACGCACACGGACAAGTTTTCGCAACATTGGCTTCCCCCATTCATGGGGGAAATGTCACAAGACTTGCGCAGCAAGACGCGTGACGATGGGGGTGAGAGTCTGAGAGGCACGGGGTTGCAGTCACGCACCCCAAGTTCCTCCCCCGCAGGGCGGAGGTGGCCCGAAGGGCCGGAGGGGGCCGGGCTTTAGCCCGGATGCTTGTTTGCGGAAGTTCGTTGTCCGCCCGCTTGCGCGGTCGGCCCCCTCAGTCAGCTTTGCTGACAGCTCCCCCGAATGGGGAGCAATAGTTAGGTGAAAACCGGCTCGGTGTTGGGTTCAGTGACTTTGCGGTGGGCGTCGCCGTAGGCGTGCCAACTAACTGGGAGGGGTGTGCCGTCTAGGAGCAGGGAGTCTTCTTTGTCATCTAGCTGTTCATCGACGAACCAGTCGTCCTGGGTGAAGAGGTGCCAATCTATGGGAATCTTGGCCCGGCGGCAGACCCGCTCGACCACGCGGCTGACGGCCTCAGTGATCTGGACCTCATGGGCCAGCCAGAGGCTTTCCCTGTCGACTTCGCGTTTCAGGCATTCGGTCATGGAGACCAGGTCACGCTCGCCCTGCTCAGCGGCAGCCTTAGCCGCCCGCACGACGGCCCCGCGCACCTGATGATGCAGCTCCCAACCGACACTGGACTTGTTGTCGGCCTTTAACCGCCGGGTCATCC
>JANPNB010000219.1:0-10026 GCA_031427275.1 Alphaproteobacteria bacterium
GCGCCAACGGGCGAGATAGCGTGCAAGCATGTCAATCTCTAGATTCACGCGACCGCCGACAACAAGAGATCCCAACGTCGTCACATCCCAAGTATGCGGGATGAGATTCACCCCGAAAACGTCATCCTGAACCTCGTTTACGGTCAGCGAAACGCCCTCGATTGTGATCGAACCTTTCGGCGCAATGAACCGATGCAGCGGTCTTGGAACGCGAACTTGAACCCGGTGTGACCCACCCTCGCTCGAAACCGAGGTCACAACGCCGATGCCGTCGACGTGACCTGAAACAATGTGGCCGCCCAGTTCGTCGCCGACCCTTGCCGCGCGTTCCAGATTTACCAAGCGACCTTCCACCCAATCCCCCAGCGTTGTCAGTGACAAGGTTTCTCCAGATACCTCCACGGCAAACCACCCGTCCGCCTTCTCAACCACGGTCAAGCAGCATCCCGCATGGCTGATCGAAGCTCCAATATCGACGGTGGCGAGATCGAATTTCGTTTCCACTTCGAAACGCAGATCGCGGTTGGTCTCGCGAACCGCTCGGACGCGGCCTACGTCGGTGACAATCCCGGTGAACATTTAGATCCTCTCATACCGCTCCCACAGGTCGTCCCCGACTTGGCGAACGTCAAGTCGTCGAAAACTTGGAGCTTCAGAAATTGTGACAACGCCAAGTGCTCCCAGCGCGGGCCTGCCCTCGGCTCCCAACACCAAGGGCGCTCGAAACCACTCCAAGCGATCAACCAAGCCAGCCCGCAGGAAACTAGCCGCGACTTGCCCTCCGCCTTCGACAAACAGGCTCGAAATCCCAGCGTCTCTCAAGGCGTCCAATATATCTGTTAAGTCCGGATGACGGTTCATGCTGTTGATCTGCAACACTTTCACGCCAGCCTCTAAAAGTGCTGGGCGCGGTGCTTTGGGGGTGACCACCAGGGTCTGCACGACGCGGGCGGTGCTCACCAGCTTGCCTGAAAGCCGTTGATCAGAATCCAACACCACGCGAGAGGGTTGCCGTCCGGTGTAGCCCGGTAACCGAACAGTCAGCTCAGGATCATCGGCAAGGGCGGTTTCAATACCTACCAGCACACCGTCATGCTCACTTCGTAACCGATGAACTTCTTCTCGCGCCGCATCACCCGTTATCCACCGGCTCTCGCCAGATGCCGTAGCAATCCTACCGTCCAGTGACGTGGCGAGCTTTAGCGTGACGCGACTAGCGCTCATCCTCTGCGCCTTCGCTCAAACCCTCTTGGCCCAAGAACGTCGCGAATTCTCCGGCTTCGCGGAAGTCACGATAGACCGACGCATAGCGGACATAGGCAACATCATCGAGCGCCTTGAGCTGTTTCATGACCAACTCACCTATCACCGAGGATGACAGCTCCGTCTCGCCCATACTCTCGAGCTGACGAACGATCGCTGAGATCATGCGTTCGATACGCTCGGGCTCGACCGGACGTTTGCGTGTCGCAATGGCAATAGACCGGGCCAACTTGTCCCGCTCAAACGGCGTGCGCCGCCCCGATCGCTTCAAAATGGTGAGTTCGCGCAGTTGCACCCGCTCAAAGGTTGTGAACCGACCCTCGCACTCTGGACACATTCGACGACGCCGGATCGCCGCGCCATCTTCCGATGGACGGCTATCCTTGACCTGACTTTCGGCGTGTCCACAGAACGGGCATCGCATGATCTAGCCCCTCCCGGCCAACCAAACCCCTATTAGCGGGATTAGCTGTAAATGGGGAAGCGTTTCGTCAAGGCCAAGACTTCGCTACACACCTTCGCCTCAATGGCCGAATTGTCTCCGCCAGCTGCAACGCCGTCCAACACCTCACCGATCCAGGTCCCGACTTGACGGAATTCGCCTGGACCAAAGCCTCGTGTTGTCCCAGCTGGTGTGCCGACCCGAAGGCCAGAGCTCTGCATCGGCGGTAGTGGGTCGAAGGGGATGCCATTCTTGTTAGTGGTGATCCCGGCGCGTTCCAGAGCAATTTCCGCCTGGGCCCCATTCACCCCCTTCGGCGTCAGATCCACCAGCATCAAATGGCTATCAGTACCATTTGAGACGATCTTGAAACCGGCGCTCTGCAAACTGTCGGCCAGCGCTCGCGCATTGTCGATCACCTGCCGCGCATAAAGCTTGAACTCCGGACGCAGCGCCTCTCCAAAGGCAACGGCCTTAGCGGCAATCACATGCATTAACGGCCCGCCCTGAAGGCCTGGAAAAACCGCGCTGTCGATCTTCTTGGCCAGCTTCTTGTCATTGGTCAGGATCATGCCACCCCGCGGGCCGCGCAGGGTCTTGTGGGTCGTTGTCGTGACGATGTGGGCGTGGGGGAACGGGTTTGGATAGACACCACCGGCGACCAGACCGGCATAGTGGGCAATGTCCACCATCAACAATGCACCAACGGAATCGGCAATCTCGCGGAAACGACCAAAATCGATATTTCGCGAATAGGCCGAGCCCCCAGCGATCACCACCTTGGGCACTTCGGCCTTGGCCACCTCGGCCGCCTCATCATAGTCAATCAGATGATCCTGTTGGCGAACCCCGTAAGCCACCGGACGAAACCATTTGCCAGACTGATTAACGCTCTTGCCATGGGTTAGGTGACCGCCTGCCGCCAAGTCCATGCCCATAAACGTGTCGCCGGGCTTCATTGTCGCCATGAACACCGCCTGATTGGCTTGGCTCCCAGAGTGCGGCTGCACATTGGCATATTCACAACCGAACAGCCGCTTGGCCCGCTCGATGGCGATCTCCTCGACCACATCAACCACTTCACAACCGCCGTAGTAGCGTTTGCCGGGATAGCCCTCCGCGTACTTGTTGGTCAGAACCGAGCCCTGGGCCTCCAAGACGGCGCGGGAGACGATATTTTCCGAGGCAATCAACTCGATTTGGTTCTGCTGGCGGATCATCTCACGCCTTAGGACATCAAAAACGTCGCGGTCCGTCTCTTCTACCTTGGCGGAAAAGAACGCGTCATTGGTATTGGCGGCTTGCATCTGGCTGGTCATCTGTGGGCCTTTCAAGAATCGGGGCTCGACCTGGGCGGCTCCTTAGCCTCATCCGCAGTGCGAACCAAATCATGAGACATAAAATCCTGGCACGCGCGGAGGACCGCGCGCCAAACCCTTCGGCCTGGATATCGTATTTGAGGGTGAAGCGGCGAAATGCTTACGCGGCGTATCCCCCGATACGTTTGATATTGCAGTGCGCCCAGAGCTTTTCCAGGGCTTGCGCTAGGTCTTGCATCATCGCGTCAGTATGAGCCGGCGAAGGCGTGAACCGCAGCCGCTCCGTTCCCCGGGGCACCGTCGGATAATTGATGGGCTGAACATAGATGCCGTAATCTGTCAGCAGAATGTCAGAGATCATCTTGCAATGAACGGCGTCCCCCACTTCGACGGGAACGATATGGCTCACTGAGGGCATGACTGGCAGGCCAACCTTAATCAACATCGCCTTCAGAGTTGCGGCTCGCTCCTGATGGGCGATCCGGACCTCGTTATGATCCTTGAGATAGCGAATTGAGGCGACTGCCCCTGCCGCCAACGCCGGGGGTATCGATGTCGTGAAGATGAAGCCGTCAGCGAAACTACGGATCGCATCAACAATGACGGCGTCAGCGGCAATGTAGCCGCCCATGACGCCGAACGCCTTGCCGAGTGTACCTTCGACAATGTCGATCTGATCCATCACCCCGTCGCGCTCGGCCACGCCGGCCCCACGCGGTCCGTACATGCCCACAGCATGGACCTCATCGAGATAGGTCATAGCCCCGTACTTCTTGGCTAGGGCTACGGTGCCACGCATGTCGGCGATGTCACCGTCCATGGAGTAAACGCTTTCAAAGGCGATCAGCTTGGGGGCCGCAGGGTCGGACGCCGCGAGCAATTCCTCTAGATGGGCTAGGTCATTGTGCCGGAAAATGTGCCGCGCCCCGCGCCCCGAGCGGATGCCGGAGATCATCGAATTGTGGTTCAAGGCATCGGAAAAAATGATCAGGCCGGGCAGGATCTTGTAGAGGGTCGAGAGCGAAGCTTCGTTTGACACATAGCCAGAGGTGAACAGCAGGGCGGCTTCCTTCTGGTGCAGGTCGGCCAGTTCCCGCTCAAGCTCCACATGATAATGGGTGGTGCCCGAGATGTTTCGCGTTCCGCCCGATCCGGCACCGGCCTCGTCAATCGCCTTGTGCATGGCGTCCAGAACCAATGGGTTTTGACCTTGGCCCAAATAGTCGTTGGAGCACCAAACGATAACCTTCGATGTGGTCCCGTCGGATTGAGTCCAGGTGGCATTCGGAAATTGCCCGCGATGGCGTTTCAGGTCAGCAAAGACCCGATAACGACCCTCTTCCTGGATACGTTCCAGGGCGGTTTGGAAAGCGAGCTTATAATCCATCAACGTCGATCCGCGCGGTAACCCGTCGAGCGGGCGCAGCCATCGGTCCTCTTGCTACCAGGGCCTTATCGCGCCGCACCGCTTGAATGTCCATATTCTGCAAGGGAATTGGCATCTAGAATTCGTGAATTCGCATCCAGAGTTCGCCACAACCTAAGGCGCAACGCCACGCAGCCATTGCAGGATTGCCGAAAAATCTTTGTCACCGGCACCTTGCCTGTCGAACAACGCATAAAGGGCCTCGGCTTGAGCTCCCATCGGGGTCGCTGCCCCCGCCTTCGCCGCCGCCTCTTGGGCCAACTTCAGGTCCTTCAACATCATGGCCGTCGAGAAACCTCCGACATAGTCCCGGTTGGACGGTGCTGTTTCCACGAGTCCAGGCCAAGGCGAATAGCTGGTCAGTGACCAGCACTGTCCCGAAGACTTGGACGCAATATCGAAGAACTTGTCAGCCTCCAGGCCCAGCTTCTCGGCCAAGGCGAAAGCCTCGCTGACCCCGATCATCGAAATACCCAAGAGCATATTGTTGCAGATCTTTGCCGCTTGGCCGGCACCGTGATCGCCCGCTCGGATTACCGCACGCGCCATGGGGTCCAGAACCGCCTCAACATCAGTAAAGGCGGGTTCATCACAGCCGACCATGAACGCCAGAGTTCCGGCGTCTGCTCCGGCTGTGCCACCGGAAACTGGTGCGTCAGCAAATTGGAACCCTTTTGCCGTCATCTCAGTCGCCACGGCCCGCGCACTTTCAACATCGATCGTCGAGCAGTCGATCATCAGGGTGCCAGGCCTCGCAATGGGCCCGATATGGTCGGAATAGACGGTGCGCACATGCGGTCCAGCTGGCAACATGGTGATGACCACGTCAGCGTTCTCTACCGCCGCAGCCACCGATCCGGCCGCCGCGCAACCGGCTGCGACGGCCTTGGCGACCGCCGCGTCCGAGAGATCGAAAGCGGAAACTTGATGACCCGCCTTGGCCTGATTAGCAGCCATGCCGCCACCCATATTGCCAAGGCCGATAAAGGCGATGCGGGTCATGTCTGGTCCTTATTTCGGGCGCTGGAACTTATAGATGAACTGGTCGGTATGCCCGCGCAGGGTCGGATCGAACACCATCTTGGTATGATCATCGTTGGCATTGGCCAACACAGTACTTTCGCCCACGAACTTGAAGCCCGCCGCTTCCAGCTGTGCCCGAACTAAGGCCGGATCGATTCGGTGGATGGTGTTGGCGGTTTGCACCAGGGGCGCGCCGGACGCCGCAGCATGGTCCAGAACGATGAAATAGCCGCCTGGCTTCAAAGCATAAAAGATAGAGCGATTGGCCACTGCGATATCAACCTTGAACCGGGTCAGGAACAGGTCGTGATAGTTCTGGGCTGTCCAAATGATGTCGGCCTTGGTGGGCAGGCTCAACGCGCCGGGGTTTCCCTCGACCACCTTGATATTGCCATAGGTCGGTTCCGCCGAGACCGCGAGGATCGGGTTGGGCTTCGCACCCGCTGCCGGGGCAGGTACCACCGCATAGACTGTGCCTTTGGGCCCGACCGCTTTAGCAAAAATCCGCGTGAAATAACCACCACCGGGCAGGAAGTCAGCCACAGTCTGGCCTGCTTTAACTCCAGCAAAATCCAGCATGTCTGCGGGCTTGCGGTCGGCGTCGCGCTTAGTGTCAGCCTCAGGGCGGCCTTTGTCAGCGACAGCCGCCAGCACCCCGGCCGACGATTTGGCCATAGCTTCACCAGCGGTCGAAATCGCCAGCATGGCCACAGCGGCCAGTATCAGATTGCGTGTCATGGTTCCCTCCCGTGTGCGGTCCGCTTCATGCGCGCCGTTACAGACCAATTAAGGGCGACCAAGCTTCAGCGGAAGGCAAGGGCGAAAATATCTCGTCCAGCATCACCTCGGTGACATCTTCAAGGCGCGGCGGATTCCATTTGGGCGCATTGTCCTTGTCCACGATCACTGCCCGCACGCCTTCCAGAAAGTCATGCCGCTGCACAACCCGGGCACCTATGGCGTACTCCATGGCCATATTCTCGGCGAAGCTCTTGGCCACCCCGCCCAGGGCTAGCTGCCGGAAAGCGACTTTGAGCGTCTGCGGCGATTTGGTCGCCAGGACCCTCAACTGATCACGCGCCCAATCGGTATTTGCCCGCTCCAAGCCGGCGGCAATCTTTTCAACGTCAGCAGCCCCGAACAATCTATCGATCTCGTCTTGATGGGTGGCCAGGGGTGGTCGTCCGGCGTCACCCTCAAACTCGGTTAGTATGGTCTCAACAGCGGCCGGATCGGCGACCACGGCGGCTTTGAACTCAGCAATCTTGCCGCTCTCGATGAAGTCGGTGGCTATCCCCACCAGCTCACAATCAGCCGCCTTGATCCGCGCCCCGGTCAGTGCCAACCACAAGCCGATATGCCCCGGCATACGCGGCAGGAACCAGCCTCCACCCACGTCTGGGAATAGCCCAATCCCCGTCTCCGGCATCGCATAGGTGGTCCGTTCTGTAGCCACGCGGTAGCGCGCTGGAGCCGCCAAGCCGACACCGCCGCCCATGGTCACCCCGTCCATAATCACGATCACCGGCTTGGGATATTCGAACAACAGATGGTTCAGGCGGTACTCAATGAAGAAGAACTCCCGCGCCGCCACGCCGTCCCCAGCGCCACTCTCGGCGAGCATCCGAATATCGCCCCCAGCGCAGAATCCGCGCTCGCCCGAGTGATCAATCATCACCAGCTTGACGATGGGATTGTCCAGCCAAGTGACCAGAGCATCGGTGATCAGAACACACATATTGGTGGTTAGCGCATGCAGCGCGCTTGGGCGGTTCAACGTGATCCGCCCCACGGCTCCATCGAGGAAGATCTGGACTTCTGGGTCAGTCATATGGGTGCCTACGTCTCGTAGATCGTAGCAAAAGACGCCATTTTCTGTGGCGACCTTGATCAGGTTTCCGTCTCGACTCGCCAAGTCGCAACTCAGGTCCTGCGCCAGGGTCAGATATGCTGAATCGAACAAACTAAGGCCGAGACTTCGCGCGATCTCAGCTTGGACGCTGACCTCCTCTGCTGTGAAGGGAGTCGCAATCTTGATCGCATATTGTTCTATCAGGCTGCTTGCGCGCAGGTGGGCTCCAGAAGGCAGTCTGCCACGCCGCTCAACTGTCAGCATTGCATTGTGGACCTCCCACAAGAAGATGTCCGGCGCGATCAGCCAAAACTCTGTAGATCGGGCCAGAAATTTCTCCGAAGCGGCGGTACTCTGCGACTCCAGAAGCCAAGCCAGTGCCGCTGAGGCGTCGACAACGACCATGCTCAACGCCGCATGTCTCGCTTCAACTCTTCCCAGGTTATTTTGTCGATCTCAGGATTTTCAGCGGAAAGCCACTCGCGAAACGCTCTTGATCGCCGAACGAGTTCCTCGCCTGATAACCTCTGACGTTCTTCATCCTTTGAAACCTGGAATTCTCCGGTCAAACGGGCCACGCGCCTCCCGTGCCGTGTGATATGAATGTCCTCCCCACCCTTCTCCACCGCCTCGACCAGAGCCGACAAGTGAGTCTTGGCTTCCAGTATCCCGACTTCGCGCATGGGACTCTCCATTCTGACCATTATGGTCAGACTAGCACAATTCTATTGCCGCAACATCTCCCGCGAGATGATCACCCGCATGATCTCGTTGGTGCCTTCCAATATCTGGTGCACCCGCAGATCGCGCACGATCCGCTCCACCGGATAGTCGCGAAGATAGCCGTAACCGCCGTGCAGTTGCAGGGCCTGATTGGCCACCTCGAACCCGGCGTCGGTAGCGAACCGCTTGGCCATGGCGCAGTACTGCGTGGCCTTGGGGTCGCGGTTGTCTAAGGCATGGGCCGCGCGGCGCACCATCAGGCGGGCAGCATCCAGCTTCGTTCCCATATCAGCTAGTCGAAACTGCAACGCCTGGAATTCATTGAGCGCCTGACCAAACTGCTTGCGCGTGGCCAAATGGTCCATCGCCGCCTCCAACGCACACTGCGCCCCGCCCAGCGAGCATGAGGCGATATTGATCCGCCCGCCGTCCAACCCGGCCATGGCAAAGCCAAAGCCCTCGCCCTCCCCGCCCAACCGGTTTGCCGCAGGCACCCGCACCGCGTCCAGATTGACCTGCGCCGTCGGTTGCGAATTCCAGCCCATCTTGCGCTCCTGGCCGCCAAACGAGACGCCGGGCCAATCGCGCTCCACCAGAAACGCCGAGATGCCCTTAGCTCCCGGCCCGCCCGTCCGCGCCATCACCAGATAGAGGTCCGACACCCCGGCCCCGGAAATAAACGCCTTGGACCCGGTCAGCACATAGTCGTCGCCGTCCCGCCTAGCCGAGGTGGCCAAGGCAGCAGCATCCGACCCTGAGCCTGGCTCAGTCAGGCAATAGCTGGCGATTAGTTCCATGGTGGTCAGTCTCGGCAAATACCGCTGGCGCAAATCCTCCGCCCCAAATCGGTCGATCATCCACGACGCCATATTGTGGATCGACAAGAATGCCGCGGTCGACACATCCCCCCGGCTCAGCTGTTCAAAAATGATCGAGGCATCCAGCCGCGACAGCGCCGACCCGCCGACATCCTCGCGCACATAGAGCCCGGCAAACCCTAGAGCCGCAGCCTTGCGCAACACATCCACCGGAAAGTGACTCTCGGCGTCCCACCGCGCCGAATGTGGAGCCAACTCCTCGTTCGCAAACACCCGCGCCGCGTCTTCAAGCGCCCGCTGATCGTCGGTGAGATTGAAATCCATGGGAGCCTCAGAACAGTCCAGGGGACATGATACTTAATTCTCCCATCCATGACGCGCCGACCGACCTGAGCCCAGAATTAAGTTTCGTGTCCCCGCCCGACTGCGCCAAAATCCCTCAGATGGCCGGAACTACGCTCGGCCAACCCTGTGATCCCTCCGGCCCTGGGATCCGGCGCAGCCACCACGACCAGTCTTCGGGCAACAGCGATAACGGATCGGCGTGTGAAAGTTCCCGCGCCGCGTAAAGCGGCCAATGCGGGTTCGACAAGGCTGGCCGCCCGAGCATGACAAGGTCGATCAGCTCCTCGCGAATAACACGATCAGCAACTGCGGGGATTCCAAGGTTCCAGCTGACCCCAACGGGTACGCCCGTCTCCCTGCGAACCCGCGCGCCGCGCTCGACCATGAAGGCCAGCTGATCGAAGGGTACGTCCTTGGCTTGGTCGGTATTCATCCCCAGGCTGAGGTCGGCCAGATCTAACCCATGGTCCTTTAGTTGGCCGACAGCCCAGACGGCTTCGTCGAACTGGACGCCATCGGGATGAAAGTCGTCAGAGCCCAACCTCATTGTCAGCGGCAGACGCTCGGGCCACACAGACCGCACCGCGTCCATCGCCTCGCGGTGGAACCGCAGCCGGTTCTGCAGGCTTCCGCCATACTCATCGTCGCGCTGGTTGGCCAAGGGCGAGAAAAAGCTAGCCCCCAGATAGCCGTGAGCGAAGTGCATCTCCAGCCATTCAAATCCGGCCGCCAGGGCACGCCGCGCCGCGTCGGCATAGGCCCGGTGAATATCCTTTATTTCGAGCCTGCTAAGCGCCTGGACCGGATAGGGAAAC
>JANPNB010000220.1:0-23356 GCA_031427275.1 Alphaproteobacteria bacterium
CAATCAGCGCCAAGAGGCTTGGCGTAGGGTATTTTCGGGTCGCGCCGGCTGGACTGGGCGTTCGCCAAATGAGGGACACTTTGCGCTGGTCCGGCTAGCGGCGCAGGGCAAGCTCAGCCACGTTATCACTCAGAACGTCGACAACCTCCATCAGGCGTCGGGGTTGCGGGCGGACCAAGTGATCGAACTGCATGGAAATGCCAGCTTCGCGACCTGTTTGGACTGCGCCAAACCCTATGCGCTGGAAGATCTGAGGGACGCTTTCGAGGCAACTCAAGTCGCGCCAACTTGCAGTCAGTGTGGTGGATGGGTGAAGTCAGCAACCATATCCTTTGGTCAGCCCATGCCCGCAGGACCAATGGCAATGGCAGAGCGCGCGGCCCTGCACAGCGATCTATTCCTGGTGTTGGGCTCTTCTCTGGTGGTCTATCCTGCCGCCGGTTTCCCATTGTTGGCCAAACGCAACGGCGCTGCCCTTGCGATTGTCAATCGCGAACCGACCGACCTTGATCCCTATGCTGATCTCGTCTTGCATGATGAGATCGGGGTCACACTGAGTGAAATTATTGACTGAAATTGCGAAAAACTGACCTTGGGGGCTTCGCAATTGGCCTCAAAGACACTATGTGCCTGCGCCATGATCCATCCTAAAAATTCTACCTTCAATGACCGTCAGGCTGCGTCCGCCGCCGCCAAGCAGGCCCTGCTCGCTAAATTGAAGCCACGGGCCGCCGTGATCGACCCCCATATTGAACAGCGTCGGGCCGAGCGGGAGATGGAGCTCGAGATCCTGCGGGAGGAACGGCGCAAAGAGCGCGACATCCGCAGAATTGCCTCTGCAGAGGCCGAAGCCATTCGGCGTGAAGAAGAACTGATCGACATGGAGGCCCGCGAGCTGGCCCTGCGTGCTGATCAGAAAGCCGCCCGCGACGCACGCTACGCCGCCCGCAAGCAGCGTCGCAAGTAGTCAAGCCATCTTCCCACACAACAGCATGTCCCGATAAGTGGGAACCGGTTATCGGAGCCACACATGCTCTAAATCTTTGAATTAGAGCCCAGCTTCTCCCCTTTAGACGATTCCGTGTGAAGGGAACGGGCACTAGGTCATGGCGCAGTCCGCAATCGAGCGGCAATTTATTCGAACGCTGTAAGAAATCACATTTCTTTCGCGACTGATTAACAGGTTCCATTGTCTAACCGGTCAACCGCAGCCTAGAGTTTTGGGCGGCATTTGATTGACGTCGGACACCCGACATGGGAGCCGTCTTATGGGCGGCTATGGGAACAACAACGATGAAACTCAAGATCGTAACTATCGTAGCGCCGCTAGCCTGCTTGGCCCTGGTATCGTGTAAGGTTCCGGGTTTTGGCGGCGGCGACAAGGATCCGACCGGACAGGTCGTGGCCACGGTTGATGGCGAAGAAATTACTCTGGCCGAAGTTCGCACAGAAATGTCGGGTAGTCCCGCGCCGCCAAACGCACAGGCCGCCAAGGCCATTCAAGAAAATGCTATCCAGCAAATCATTATTCGCAAGCTGATGGCGCAGGCCGCTCACGATCAAGGGCTGGACAAGTCGCCTGACTTTGCCATCCAGAAGCAACGCGCCGGGCAGGCTCTGTTGGCCCAAGCCCTGCAGAAGCAATTGACCACTAGCGTGCCGGTGCCCTCCAAGTCTGACGCTGAGGCGTTTGTCGCCTCGCACCCTGGCATGTTTGGCCAACGCAAGATCATGACGGTCGATCAGATTCGCATGCCGATCCCAAGCAATCCTGCTGAGCTCAAAGAAATGGAGCCGATGCATAGTCTTGGCGAGATTGAGGCTTGGTTGAACAGCAAAGGGATCACCTACCAGCGCGCCGCAAGCGTTCTGGATACCGCAGGCGCTGACCCGAACATGGTCGCTCAATTGGATAAATTGCCCCCGGGTGAGCCCTTCATTCTACCGGCCGGCAATGTCCTGCTGATCAACGATATTCGCGACACCAAGCTCGCACCGTTCACGGGTGAAGCGGCAACCAACTACGCCATGGGTATTGTGCGCAATCAGAAGCTTCAGGAAGCGGTCGCAAAGGGCGTCGATAACCTCGTCAAGGTCAACGCGTCGAAAATTAAGTATAACGCGTCCTTCAAACCGGCCCGACCACTGGGCGCGCCACCCCCGGCACCTGCGGCCAAGCCGCCCGCGCCAACTCCTCCAGCTCTGAAGCCATAGGTCTATCGGCAGCGGCGAGTGCAAGCTCGTCGCTGCAGTCCCGTTTCACATCGGAAAAGTGGTGCCGCTTAGGTGACTCGAACACCTGACCCCCGCATTACGAATGCGATGCTCTACCAGCTGAGCTAAAGCGGCTTGAAGGTCTTCGCCGGGAAAACATCCAGCGACGGGCGGTTACTTAGCGGCTCTCGGCGCTCTCGCCAAGCGCCGTCGCGCTAAAGGTCCTCTTTGACCCGAAACCGCAGGTGGCGTCTCAAGTTCCTCTCCGTACGGATAATCATCGACTGGATAGAGAACCGGTTCTGATCCTTGGTTCATGAAGGGCGGCTGGTCGGCGTAGGAGATCGGAAGATCGGGGAGCTCACCCATCACGCGCTCACGTCGTTCATGCCGTGGGTGGATAAGTTCACCATTTTCAGCGAAATTCGAGACTAGTCTGGCCCAGTCTGAGGGCAGATACGCAAATGCGCGGCCTTCAGGGTCAAGATCAGACCAGTCGGCTTCGCTGGGCGCGCCAACGCCGCGAGCCAACCAGACTCTAGCTTCATCGGGGAGACCGGCAGCGAAGGCGGCGCGCGCCACCAACCCGGCCACGCGCGCCGTAACCGATTGGTTGTCCATCGCCTTGGCAATCTCGTAGGCCCGCGCGGGCTCTCCACCGACGAGTGCTGCTTCGGCCATCAGAATCTGGCTCTCTCGTGCAAGGGGGTTCAAGTTAGCAAGATCTGTCAGCCGGGCGGCGCGTTGGCGTGGCGTCTCATCGGTTCTTAGGTCTCTATAGGCCAGCCACAGCGCTGGGTGAGGCGCTACCTTCCAGGCGGTCTCAATCACTTGAGCGGCACGGCCAGCCTTGCCCTCGGCGGCAAGCAAGCGCGCCGCCATAACGACGCCAGGTGCGAATCCCGGCTGAAGCTTTGCGGCCTCAACCGCAAAATCGATAGCTTGTGCTCGAGACTTTGGCTGGTCGGCGAGCTCCAACTGGGCCGCAGAAGCCGCCAGCAATGCTGCTCGCCCGCGCTCAGCGACGAGCGGGGAAACGATCTTGCGGTCAAGCGCTCCCTTCATGAGCTCTAGGGCGCCTTGCCAATCTCCGTCTTCGAGCCGAGCCTCAAGCAAAGCACGCCACGCCCAGCGTGCAGTACGCGCCTGACCATAGGCCTGTTCGGCATGGCGGATCGCACCAACCCGATCGCCTTGGGCCAGCGCCAACTGCATCATGCCCTTGTGGCCCGCTAGACGCATGTCGGGAAACCCCAACATAGCCGAATAGGCCGCCAGAGCCGCAACTGTATCACCGGCGGACTCTGCGGACTGCGCGGCCAGAACGCGAACTAGTCCCGGAGAATCAACGGCGACCTCAGCCGCCTTTGCAGCGAGGCGGCGCGCCTCAACACCGTCACCTGCCGCTGCGGCTAGAAATCCGCGGGTTAAAACATCAACCGCCTGTTTGCGGCGCGTCTCGACTCTAGCGCGCTCGGCTCTCTTGGGGGCCTCAATGATCCAGAGAAGCATTCGCAGAACAATCATGGCCAGCAAGGCGACCAATAGGGTCGACAAGATCAAGGTCGTCGCGGTCATATCGACACGCCAGCCGAGCCAGTCGATGCTGGCTCGACCCGCTTCATCGCTCACCGCCAGGATCGCCACAGCAATGGCCGCGACGAAGGCAAATGCCAGGAATGTCCGGATCATAGACCGCCCTCCGACACGCGGGCCAAGTCCGCTGCAGCCTGAACCTGAAGCACCTCCACCCTACGATCAAGGTCAGCCCGCGTGCGCGCACCCCTCAGCCATGGCGCCAAGCCACGCTGCGCAGGTGGCGGCAGGGCCTGAAGTGTTTTCAGCGCGGCCTTCAAGTCGCCTTCAGCAAGCTGTTGCTGCGCGCGGGCCAGGATTGCGTCCGTTCCCTTGCCTGAAACATTATCGACCTGCCGAACCATGATGACGCGGCCAAGGCCTGCCTGAAGACGGACCCACAAACCAGCCCCCTTGCCGGGCGTCCTGGCGGCCACAGCGGCGCGCGCGGCATGCTCGGGAAAGCTGAGCGCTAGGGTGGCCCGACTGGGCGCTCCAGAGACGGCAAGGGCCTGCAAAGCCCGAACTTCCGGATTGCTGGGCGCAAGGGCGCTTAAGCGCGCCCAAGGCTCGACAAATGGGCGAGAAGTTTGCGCAGCCTCAAGAAGTCCCGCTGCGGCGAGGGCAAGGCTAGCTGAGCGGGTCGACTGAGCTTGGCTTGATTGGAGATTTTCGAGTTTGATCTTGAGCCGATCAACTTCGCTAACCCCGGCGGAAGCGTCGACCACCGTCTCAGTTTCGCGCGCCAATCCTTGGGCTGGTAGCGGGGCATGGGCTGGTGGTGGAGCTAGGCCAGCCTCCACGAGCCTGGGTGGGCCTATTTTTGGGGGCGCAGGGAATAGGGTTGGCCCGAAAACAGCGACACCCGCACCAGCTGAGAGGCACAACACACCAAACACAATCAAAGCCCAAAAGCTTGGCCCCATCAGGCGCGGGCGGCTCTGGCGGGCCGGGGCTGGACTGCTGTCAGCGTTCATGGAGTCCGGTCTATCAGATTTAGCAGGGCGGCTTCGAGAGGAAATGGTGCAAAAGCTTGCAAAGCCAACTTGGTGCGGGCCAGCGGCCGCAAGACCGCCTTGGAAAGGGCAAGCGCTTTGAGGCTTGGGCTTGGGCGGCGTCGCAGGATGGACGCTAACACAGAAGCCGCCTTCGGTGAGTGAAGCAGGACGATGTCGGCCTCAAGGGCTTGTTGTTCTAAGCCAGGAGGAAGAGGTGATGGCGCCGTGTCGTAGAGGTCAAGTCGACGGGAAGTGATGCCCCGAGCACTTAATGCTGCGGAAAGGTCGCCGGCCGGTTCGGAGGCACCGGGATGCAACACAACTCCGTTCAAATCAGACTTCCGTGCCGCAATGCCAGCCGCTAAGGCCGCCACGTCACCGTCCGCAGACAACACCTGACGAAACCCGGCTTCCTTGGCGATTTTGGCCGTCGCCGCGCCGACAGCGAAGACCCGAAAATCCCGACGCGCGGTGAGGTTGGCGAAAGCCCGGACGCCGTTTGCGCTGGTGAAGGCTAGAGCGCCCACATCGGCGAGATCAAGCGCGTCTGGCGTGAGCGGGCTGATCTTCAAGAGCGGGGCCATGATTGGATCGTGACCCAACGCGCGAACACGCTTCGCCGTCGCGTCGGCCCCAGGCTGGGCCCGCGTAATCCAAATTTTCTTGGCCTGGTTGTCCATTTCCGCCCATTGCGAGGTCAAGGAGCAACCCTAAAGCGTGACCGTGCCCACTGGAACCTGGATTCATTCAACCGAGACCAGGAAATGGAGTCCAGACGTGGGGAGGACAAACGTTGCACCGTTAACGCGCTGAGCGTACCTGCCCTTGGTGAACTCTTCGAGGCTGGTCTCGAGTCTGCGGTGTAGCCGCTTAAACAGGCCCGGGGCGAGAGGACTTGGCGCGAATTTGATGAAGACCTTGACCCTGCTCGGAATCGAAACGAGTTGCGATGAAACGGCCGCGTCGGTTGTGCGCCGTCACTCAGATGGGCGCGTCGAAATACTGTCGTCGATTATTGCATCACAGATTGCAGACCACGCGCCCTATGGCGGCGTTGTCCCCGAAATCGCCGCCCGCGCCCATGTCGAGTCGATTGACGACGTTGTCGCCAAGGCGATGGCGACAGCTCAAGTCACCTACGTTGATCTGTCAGGGGTCGCAGCCACAGCTGGCCCTGGATTGGTCGGCGGCGTGATGGTCGGGCTGGCCTTTGGCAAGGCGGTCGCCCTGGCGCGCGGGCTGCCCCTGATCGCCGTCAACCACTTGGAAGGGCACGCTGTCTCAGCACGGCTAACCGCTGACATTCCCTATCCCTACCTATTGCTCCTAGTTTCCGGTGGGCACTGCCAGCTCTTGGCTGTTGAGGGGGTTGGCGTCTGTCGGCGCCTGGGAACCACTATTGATGACGCGGCCGGCGAGGCCTTTGACAAGATCGCCAAGGCTCTGGGCTTGTCTTACCCTGGCGGACCAGCACTTGAGGCGCTGGCCGAAGGTGGTGATGACACCCGCTTTGCTTTGCCGCGCGCCTTGGTGGGTCGCGACGGCTGTGATTTCTCCTTTTCGGGCTTGAAGACGGCCGCAGGTCGACTGGCAGCAACCCTGACGACCCAGGTCGAGCGAGTTGATCTGGCGGCTAGCGTCCAGGCCGCGATCGCACGCCAGCTGACCGAGCGAACGGAGCGCGCTATGTTGACCTATGGTGCAGCCCACCCAGGCATCGACCTGCGCTTCGTCGTAGCGGGAGGCGTTGCGGCGAACCTGACGATTCGAGCCCGGCTTAAGGACCTGGCTTGCCGCTATAGGTTCAGCTTTGACGCGCCGCCATTGATCTACTGCACTGACAATGCAGCGATGATCGCACTGGCTGGCGCTGAGCGACTGGCCATGGGGATGACTGACGGTCTGGATGCCGCCGCAAGGCCCCGCTGGCCACTCGACCCTACCGCCATCCCGGCCCATGCTGCGGGACGAAAGGGAGCCAAGGCGTGAACCGTGAATTCAAACGCGCCGGCGTGATTGGAGCTGGGGCTTGGGGCACGGCCTTGGCGCAGGTCTGTGCCCGCGCCGACCTTGAGGTCATCCTCTTTGCAAGGGAACCCGAGGTCGTATCGGCAATCCGCGAACTAGGCGAGAACAGCCCGTTTTTACCCGGGGTCCAGCTTGAAGCCTCGATCAGACCCACCAACACTATCGCCGATTTGCAGGCGTGTGATCTGATCTTGAACGTTACACCGGCTCAACATCTGCGCTCCAGTCTCAATGCCTTCGCGCCCTACGCCACACCGGGTCGACCCATGCTGCTCTGTGCCAAGGGAATCGAGCAAGACTCGCTGAAACTCATGACGCAGGTTCTGACTGAAACCCTGCCTCAGCTTGCACCAGCCGTTCTCTCTGGTCCAAGCTTCGCCGGTGAGGTTGCGCGACGCTTGCCTACAGCGGTGACCCTGGCCTGCCCTGATCTTTCGCTTGGGCGAGCGCTAGCTGACACTTTGGCGACCCCAAGTTTTCGACCCTATCTCGCCACAGACATGATCGGGGCCGAGGTCGGCGGCGCGGTAAAGAACGTTCTGGCTATCGCTTGCGGCATTGTCGAGGGCAGGGGTCTTGGGCGGAGCGCGCACGCCGCGTTGATCACCCGTGGCTTTGCGGAACTGACGCGGCTAGCTGTCATTTTGGGGGGTGAGGCCGAAACTGTGGCGGGGCTTTGTGGCCTGGGCGATCTTGTTCTGACCTGTTCTAGCCCCCAGTCACGGAATATGAGCGTCGGCCTAGAGCTTGGTCGGGGTAAGAGCCTAGACCAGGCTCTTGGTGGTAAGCTTTCGGTGGCCGAGGGTGTTGCAACAGCGCCCGCTGTCCGGCAATTGGCTGAACGCGTGGGTGCTGATATGCCGATTTGTGCTGCTGTAGCAGGCATCTTAGCGGGCGAAGCCGATATAGATGCCACCATTGCAGAGCTACTGTCCCGACCCATTAAATCAGAGCACTAGGGAGATAGGTTCCATTGGCCCTTTTCGTCATCGTTTGTAACGACAAGCCTAACGCCTTGGCTCTGCGCATGGCCACGCGTGAGGCCCATTTGACCTATGTGCGCGGCTTCAGTGACAAGCTAAAGCTTGGCGGGCCGCTGCTGGACGAGGCTGGGGCTATGGCCGGTTCGCTGATCATCTTTGAGGCCGAAAACATCGACGAGGCCCGCGCTTTCAACGCCAACGATCCTTACACAAAGGCAGAACTCTTCGCGCAGGTTCAAGTCCTGCCCTTCCGCATGACCTTGCAGAATTTCGCGTGAGCCGAAGCGAGGCTAACAATCCCGCGCGGCCACCAAGCGGGGTTCGACTCTGCGGACTTGATGAGATCGCCGATCCCGGCGCACGCGGGTTCAGATTCCGCGAGGATCGTGCACTCTTTGCCGGGTTTCTGGTGCGCCAGGGGATGGATGTCTCAGGCTATGTCGACAGTTGCCCACACAATGGTTGGCCCCTGGCGATCATGGACGATCGTTACCTTACCGCTGATGGCAACCGGATTATCTGCGCGGCTCATGGAGCCGTTTTCAGGCCCAATGATGGTCTTTGCGTAGCTGGTCCCTGCGAGGGTGAGGGCCTATCGATCTGGCCCATCGTGGTTCGGGGCGGCGAGGTTTTCACGGCCTGAAGGCGGGATGACATCGCAAACCGTGAAGTCGGCACCCTTCTCGCGTCTTGCCCTGTCCACCAGCGAACGAAAGGTCGTACTACGCTCATCCAAAACCTCAAGGCCCCGCCAAGCCGCGATGTCGGAGGCGACCCTCACGCGCAGCATCTTGTCAGGATTGGCTGGCGGCTCGCCGAGAGAAATTGACTGAACAATGTTCAGGCCAACGACAACCTTGCCCCAAACCGTATAGTCGCGGTCTAACCGTCGGGCGGCGGCCCGCATGAAGAAGATTTCTGAATTGGCGGTCCCGGGATCGGCCTGCCGCCCCATCCCGACTACTCCGGGGCAATATGAACCCCAAGCCCGAAATTTCTGGTCCTGACTTCGCGCGGCTTCTGTTGCTGCGACCGTCCCGACGGGAACCGAACCCACGAAGCCCTCTTGACCATCGCTGGATTGTCGCGTCGGCGTAAAGTCCTGCGGTGAAATGCGGAAGGTGAACTCGGGCGTCAGGTTGGGATAGGTCGAGGTTCCGCCATCCAAATTGTTGGGGTTGCCCGTTTGATCAACGAAGTGATCGATCACCCGGTGAAATTGCAGCCCGTCATACACCCCCTCGCGGGCCAGAAGCTTAACCCGCTCCACGGCCAGGGGTGCAAGGCGTGGGGCCATCTCAACGATGATGGTGCCTTGGGTCGTCTCTATGATCAGGGTGTTGGCTGGGTCTAAGGCGCGCCATTGAGATTGCGGCGCAGCGGCGGCCAGACCCAGAACGACAAAGGCGGCGGTGAAGATCTTCAGAAGCATAAGCCCCATTCTGATCCTCGCCGCCGCCTTCACCAAGCCCAGTTAAGGGCTCGTACTAAGCTGGGGGTTCACTACAAGACCGAGCTAGTACTGGATTCGGGCCCGGCACCAAACCTTTTTTCGCCTGGTGCGCGAATCTGCCTCAGGTAATGCGCTTGACGCTTACGGGATCGCTCGCCGGGAACCCTTCTTCCAGTCCCTCATCTAACAGTGCTTCTTGGCGATTTTCGGCCAGGGCGACCTTTTCGGCGAGCTGGTCGTTGATCTCATCGTCTATCAACGGGTGCTTAGCTATGCGGGTGGGAGGAACCCCAGCGTGGCGGTCGGCAAGCTTGGGGCGACCCTCTACCGCCGAGTCAGCCGCGGCCCCTCCGGAGCCGTGACTGAAAGCGCGATCTCGGGTCGAATCTGACTTAGGCTTGGACATGAGGAACCTCCGTGGCGATGTCGCTGAGACACCCCTAACGCCCGGGCGCACGAAGCGGTTGCCCCGTCGCCAACCAATCCACGGCATTTCGCAAGCGAACGCCGCTGACATGAAGACTGGTCGACCAGACATCGCGCAGTGGAAGCAGGCTCTCAACGACCCGAAGCTCAACGCTGTGGTTGGCCAGCGACTTTGGGAGATCGCTTAGTGAAGCGCGGCCAACAGGGACGACAGATTGCCTCGACACCCACATCCCCGCATCGGAAAGCGGCTCAAATGATGCACCTGGCAGTTCGTAGCGAGACAGCTTAGCCTCCGACAAGCGCTCCCGCCACGCCGTCTCAATATAGACAATCGTCTGGGCGGTGCCGGTTGGAAACCAATGAAGAAGATCAGCCTCCACTGATGTCGCCTTAGGTCGAATGAGGATACGCGGACAGTCTTTGGGGAACAGATAGAGAGCCTGCCAATCCTCTTCGATGGCCCAAACAAGAGGGCCATTCAGCCATTCCATGTGCAGTTTGCGTTCAGCGGGCACGGCGACCGGGCGAGGGATAAATTCGGTGATGTCGGGAGTATCTGCGGTCGCTGTGCGTTGCTCAAGGCCGTCTTTGCCTGTAGTCACCCGCGCGAACGCTTTCATGAAAGCCCCTAATGCCCGAACTCTATGACGTCGCCGCCATCGGCAATGCCATTGTCGATGTGATTGCCACCGCCGACGACGCCTTCCTGGCCGCCGAGGGCCTGGACAAGGGTGCCATGATGCTTATCGATGAGGCGCGGGGTCGCGATCTTTATTCCCGCATGTCGCCGGGCATAGAGACTTCCGGCGGCTCAGCCGGCAACACCATCGCCGGTGTGGCGAGTTTCGGCGGCCGCGCAGCTTATCTCGGCAAGGTTGCTCCTGACCAGCTAGGCGACGTTTTCGCCCACGACATGCGCGCCATCGGGGCACATTTTGAGACGCCGCCCCTCGTGGGTGGTCCAGCCACAGCCCGGTGCCTGATAAATGTCACGCCGGACGGCGAGCGGACGATGTGCACCTTCCTGGGAGCTTCCACTGAGTTCACAGCAGATGACGTGGACTCCAAGGTCATTGAGGCTGCCAAGATCGTCTATCTGGAAGGCTATCTTTTTGATGCGCCAGCGGCTCGGCGTGCCTTCGCCAAGGCGGCCGGTTTGGCGCGCGCCTCGGGTCGCTTGATCGCGATTACATTGTCTGACGGATTTGTTGTGGATCGGCATCGTGCGGGCCTGCTGGCTTTTCTAGAAACACAGGTCGATTTGGTGTTCGCCAACCACACCGAAGCCATGGCGCTTTTTGAAACAACGGACTTCGACACTGCGCTCGCCGGTTTCCGAAAAACGGTGAAGATGGCCGCCGTGACGCGTGGTGCCGAAGGTTCAGTCATCGTGCACAATGGTGAGACGGTTGTCGTGCCAGCCTACTCCGTTGAGAAGGTGGTCGACACCACCGGAGCTGGAGATCAATACGCAGCAGGCTTTATGTTCGGACTTGCGAATGATCGATCACTTAAGGACTGCGGCCATCTAGGCAGTCTAGCTGCCGCCGAAGTCATATCGCATTATGGGCCGCGACCACAGGTTCGCCTAAGCGCCCTTGCTGCACAAAAAGGACTTTAGATCATGGCTCGTACCGCACAGGTGGTCCGCAACACCAAGGAAACCCAGATCGAGATCAGCCTTGATTTGGATGGGACCGGCGTGTCAGATATTGCCACCGGCATCGGGTTTTTCGACCACATGCTGGACAGTTTCGCCCGTCACAGCGGCATCGATCTGAAGGTCCGCACCACCGGCGATCTACATATCGATTTCCACCACACGGTGGAGGACACAGGTATAGTTCTGGGCCAAGCCGTCGCCAAGGCCCTGGACGGCTTCAAGGGCATCCGTCGGTTCGGTCACGCCTATGTGCCGATGGATGAGACTCTTTCCCGCTGCGCCATTGATTTGAGCAACCGAGCCTATCTGATCTGGAAAGTGGCCTTCAAGACCCCGAAAGTCGGCGACATGGACACCGAGCTGTTCAAAGAGTTTCACCACGCCTTCGCCATGAACTGCGGGGCCTGCGTGCATTTGGAAACGCTGTATGGCGACAACTCCCACCACATTGCCGAGAGCGGGTTCAAAGCCTTGGCCCGCGCCCTACGCACCGCGGTTGAGTTGGATCCCAAGACTCTGGGTCAAGCGGCCTCCACCAAGGGCGTACTGTAGAGGTGCAGACGCTCGCCTTGATCGACTATGGGTCGGGCAATCTTCGCTCGGCTGAAAAGGCGTTGATCCGCGCTGCAGAGGGCCGCGCCCAAATCCAAGTGACCTGCGATCCTGACGTGATATTGGCGGCTGACCGCATTGTCCTGCCCGGTGTTGGGGCATTTGCTGCTTGCATGCGCGCTTTCCAAGCGCGACCGGGGTTGGAGGCGGCTATGACTGAGGCCGTTCGCGTATTGGGCAAGCCGTTCCTTGGCATTTGTGTCGGCATGCAGTTGGTGGCAACCCGAGGCCTGGAGTTCGGCGAGACCTCAGGATTGAACTGGATATCTGGCGACGTGCGTAGGATCGAGCCCAGCACGCCGACCGCCAAGGTGCCGCATATGGGTTGGCACGAGCTCGTTGAGCCTCACGGCCCACCGATGATCGCGCAGATAAAATCCTCGCCGATGTACTTCACCCACTCCTTTGCCTTCTATCCCAGCGACGAACACGATGTCGCCGCATGGGTCGATCATGGGGGCTTGTTTCCGGCCGCCGTGGCCAAGGACAATGTCGCCGGGGTACAGTTTCACCCCGAAAAATCTCAGAGCGCCGGGCTTGCCCTGTTGGCTCGGTTCCTGGAGTGGCAGCCGTGATTCTCTATCCCGCGATCGATCTGAAGGATGGCCAATGCGTGCGCGTTGTTCGCGGCGACCTCAACGACGCCACCGTGTTCAATAGTTCACCCGGTGCCCAGGCCAAGGTCTGGGCCGATGATGGGTTTCACTGGATTCATGTGGTTGATCTCAACGGGGCCGTTCAAGGTAAGGCTGTCAATGAACGCGCCGTCGAGGCCATTCTCGAAGCCGTCTCGGTGCCTGTTCAGCTGGGCGGCGGAATTCGTTCGCTTAAGGACGTGGAACGCTGGATCGAAGCGGGCGTGTCGCGGATCATCCTGGGCACTGTTGCTGTGACGCAGCCAGAGATCGTGCTTGAGGCGGCCCGCCTCTGGCCCGAACAAATCGCCGTCAGTGTCGATGTGCGCGGCGGCAAAGTCGCCACTCAGGGCTGGACCGAGAGTTCAGACCTCGACGCCGTCACCGTGGCCAAGCGCTTTGAGGACGCCGGTGTCGGGGCCTTGATCATCACCGACATCGACCGCGACGGCACCGTCATGGGCTTCAATATCGAGGCATTTGGGGCGATCGCCGATGCGGTGGCCATCCCGGTGATTGCAGCGGGTGGCCTTGCCAGCGTGGACGACATCATTCGCTTAATGGCACACAAAGGAACCCCGATTGCCGGAGCTGTCCTGGGCCGGGCCCTCTATAACGGCGCGATTACCGCCGCCGAGGCCTTGAAGGTCGCCGCCTGATGTTGCGGGTTCGTGTCATCCCCTGTCTGGACGTCAAGGACGGGCGGGTGGTGAAGGGTGTCAACTTTCTGGCCCTGCGTGATGCCGGTGACCCCGTCGAGCAAGCCACCGCCTATGACGCCGCCGGCGCCGACGAATTGATGTTCTTGGATATCACCGCTAGCCACGAGCGGCGCGGCGCAATTCTCGATGTCATCGCCCGCACCGCCGACGTTTGCTTTATGCCGCTGTCGGTCGGCGGTGGCATCCGTCAAGTTGAGGATGCGCGCCGGTTGCTGTTGGCCGGTGCTGACAAGATTTCCATCAACACAGCCGCAGTGGAACATCGCGACCTGATCAGCGCCTGCGCCGATGCCTTCGGCACCCAGGCTGTCGTCGTCGCCATTGATGCTAAGCATGGGACCGCTAGGTCGAGTTCCGACGGACGCAATGACGGATGGCAAGTCTACACCTATGGCGGCCGAACAGCGACAGGTCTGGACGTGGTCGAATATGCTGTGGACGCCGTTCGGCGCGGCGCTGGTGAAATTCTGCTGACCTCCATGGACCGCGACGGGGCAAAGTCTGGTTATGACTTGGCGCTGCTGAAAGCCGTGACCAGCGCCGTCAACGTCCCAGTAATCGCCTCGGGGGGTGCAGGAAACGCGCAGCACATGGTAGATGCGGTGACGGAGGGCGGCGCGGACGCCGTCTTAGCCGCCTCGATCTTTCACTTTGGCGAGGTTTCAATTGGCCAGGTCAAGGCCGCGATGAGCCGATCCAACATTCCCGTACGGTTTGCGGAGACTGTTTCATGAGTCGTTTTTCCGAAGTCTTGGACCGCCTGGCCGCGACAATCGAGAGCCGCAAGGGCGCTGATCCCAAAAGCTCCTACACGGCTCAACTCTTGTCCGATGGCGTAGAGCGCGCAGCCAAAAAGCTTGGCGAAGAGGCCGTCGAGGTGGTGATCGCCGCCGTCAGCAAAGATCGTGACGGCCTAGCTGCCGAGGGCGCCGACTTGATGTACCATTTCCTCGTCACCTTGGTGGCCGCCGGCGTGACGCTCGACGATGTCGCCAAGTCGCTTGAGGGCCGTGAAGGCCGCTCGGGGTTGGAAGAAAAGGCGTGGCGCAAGCCCGCGGTTTAGGTTTTGCTCTTTCTCCTGGCATGGAGACGCTCCGAGATGGTCCGCGTGTTCGCTCTAGTCATCGCACTGATCATCAGGGCCGATGTTGCTGGTGCCTCTGAACCCGGTTGGGCACACTATGGCGGGGACGCTGGCGGTCAGCGCTACTCTCTCGCCGCCCAGATCAATGTCGGCAATGTTTCGCGGCTGAAACCCGCTTGGTCCTTTTCAACCGGCGATCTTGCCAACAAGGGCGACGCTATGAAGCGCTCTGCCTTTGAGGGGACGCCGATTCTGGCCGGTGGCAGGCTTTACCTATGCTCGCCCTTCAATGAGGTCAGCGCCTTAGATCCCGGAACTGGCAAGGCGCTCTGGCGGTTTGATCCCAAGATAGACACCAGGGTTCACTATCCCAATGACTTCGTCTGTCGCGGCGTTACCTATTGGCGCAATCCTACGGCCCCGCCTGCAGCACCCTGTGCCGAACGCATTTTCATGGCCACCAATGATCGGCGGTTGTTTGCCCTGGATGCGGCCGACGGTAAGGCCTGCGTGGGCTTTGGGCGTGGCGGATCTGTGGCGGCTATGCCGGGGATTGCGATCTCCAGGCCGGGCGGCGCACAGATAACGTCACCGCCAGTGATTGTGTCTGGCGTGCTCGTTTTGGGCTCGTCCATCGATGACAATCAGAAGGTCAAGGAAGCGTCTGGAGCCGTCCATGGTTTCGACCCGGTAACAGGTGCTCGGAAATGGACATTCGATCCCTTAGCCGGCGCGCGACCGGCGGTGATCGCCGGAGCCGCCAATGTCTGGGCCCCCATGTCCGTCGACGAAGGTCGAGGTCTGGTATTTCTGCCGGTCTCAAGCCCGAGCCCTGATTTCTACGGTGCCGCCCGCCCGGGCAATGCGGGTCACGCCAATTCTGTGGTCGCTCTCAGAGCCGCCACCGGCCAAGTCGCATGGGCCTTTCAGACGACCCACCACGATGTTTGGGACTACGACGTCCCGGCTCAGCCGACCTTAGGCGTGGTGACCTACAAGGGCGTAACGTCCCCCGCCGTGATCCAAACCACCAAGCAGGGTCTGATCTTCACCCTCAACCGCGACACCGGCGTTCCGATAATCCCGGTGGTTGAGCGTCCCGTCCCGCAGGGCGGTGCCTTGGGAGAGACTCTTTCACCGACCCAGCCCTTCCCCGTCGCCCCCCCACAATTGGCCCCACACCAAATCAAACCCAAGGATGCGTTTGGCCTGACGCCCTGGGATCGCAAGGCCTGCGAGAAACTTATCGCCAGCGCGCGAAATGAGGGCATGTACACGCCACCCACGACGGGGGGCACCATCCTCTACCCCTTCACCGGCGGCGGCTCCAACTGGGGCGGTATCGCCTATGACCCCGGCTTACAGCTGGTGTTCGCCAATACTTCGTCAGCTATCCACAAGGTGATCTTGGTTCCGAAGGACGAGGTCAAGGCGCTGGACAAGGCCAACCCCGATTCAGAGATCAGCCCTAATCTCGGCGCACGCTATGGCATGCGGCGCGACATGTTGACATCGCCCCTTGGCCTGCCCTGCAATCCGCCGCCCTGGGGCGAACTCAGCGCGGTTGATATGCACAATGGGAAGATACTTTGGCATGTGCCCCTTGGCACCACGCAGGATCGGGCACCCGGGACTCAATTTCTGCTCAAGAATATCGGCATGCCCAGCTTCGGCGGCCCCATCGTCACAGCCGGGGGACTGGTGTTCATCGGCGCAACTATGGACAACTACCTGCGGGCCTTCGAGGCGCGCACCGGTCGCGAGCTCTGGAAAGGCCGCCTTCCCGCCGGTGGACAAGCCACGCCGATGACCTATGTCTGGAAGGGCCGTCAGTACGTGGTGATTGCTGCCGGAGGTCATGGCAAGTCGGAGACCAAGATCGGCGATCGGCTTATGGCATTCGCGCTGCCAAAATAATCCCACCAGGAATTGTTGGTCATTTAGGGCTGGCGCAATGTGGTTATCCCGTCAAGTCTGGCACCCATGAACAGATTGACGCTCCGCATTCTGGTTGGACTGTTGGCCGGCTTGATGCTCGGCGGGCTTTTGCCCACGCTTAATCTGTCCTTCCATTCCCAGCTGGTCGGGAGTGCCGAAGCCCTTGGCGGCGTCTGGCTGGATGGCCTGCGGATGACCATCATCCCCTTGGTTTTTTCCCTCCTGGTCATTGGGGTCGCCCAAGCCGCCGAAACTGCCGGTCGGGGCGGGCTACCGGCTAAGGTGTTGGTGGCGTTTGGGGCCTTGCTCTTGGTTTCGGCGACGGTCGCGGCCATCGCGACGCCCATGCTCCTACAGGCCTGGCCCGCACCCCTTGAGGCGGCGGTGGCCTTGCGAACATCGGCCATGGGGGCGGCGGACAAGATTCCCAGTGCTCCGCCCTTGGCCGATTGGTTGCGATCCTTCGTGCCAGCAAACCCGATCAAGGCCGCCGCCGACGGGGCCATGGCTTCTGTGGTGTTTTTCGCCCTGGTGTTCGGTCTTGCCGCAACACGACTGAGTCCGTCGCGCCATGCCGTGATCTTCAGCTTCTTCGACGCCGTCCAGGCCGCCATGATGGTGGTGGTGAACTGGGTTCTTCAGGTCGCTCCACTGGGCGTGTTTCTCCTGGCTGTGGTTGTCGGAGCCAAGACCGGCTTCGGAGCCGTGGGTATATTGGGGCAATATGTGATCGTCGTGTCGGTCATGTGCTTGATGAGTGCGGTCATCGGCCTAGGGATGGCGTTGTTCGGGGGCCGGATCGCGCCGGGAAGGCTGTTTGCTGCACTTATCCCGGTTGAGGCCATGGCGATTTCGACCCAGTCGTCCTTAGCGTCTTTGCCGGTGATGCTGGAGGCGACTAAGCAGATTGGCATTGAAACCCAAGTTCGCGGGCTTGTGCTCCCCATGGCTGTCGCCCTCTTTCGGATCAGCAGTCCGGCCGGCAACCTCGCTGTGGCCATTTACATGGCCCACATCTACGGTGTTCACCTTGATCCTGGGCGATTGGCTGTGGGGGTCTTGGTAGCTGCAATGGTCAGCCTCGCCGCAGTTGGCGTCGCTAGCTCCATTACCTTTTTCACGACCCTGGTGCCGATTTGCATGGCCATGGGCGTGCCCATGGACCTCTTGCCGCTATTGCTCGCTGTCGAAACCTTGCCCGATTTCTCCCGGACAATCGGCAATGTCACCGGCGATATGGGCATCACCACCTGGGCGGCCCGTTGGGGCAAGAAATCTAGCTCCGTGACCGCCGCTTGAGGGCGATGTAGAGCGCGCCTTCGCCGCCGTGACGACGATGAGACTCTGAAATTCCGGCAACAGCCTCTCGCAGATGCGGCGCTGACAGCCACTCTGGCGTCATTCTCTTCAGGATTCCGTCGCCACGCAAACCCTTGCCTGTAATGACGAGGACCGCGCGATATCCGTCACGCCAGCAGCGCAGGACAAAGCCCTCAAGCGCCGCCTTAGCCTGATCTTGGCCCATTCCGTGTAGATCAATGTGAGCACCGATAGGGTCACGCTCGCGCGCGATGCGGTGTTTGCGGCCCGGCTCGATAGCCTGAGCCGGAACCTTGGCGCGAGCGGAAGGTTCTTTGAGAACCGCTGGCGAGATTCGGGCGGCTGGCGCCATAGGGTCAATCGCGTTCGGGACGGGCATGTCCGCTTGGAGCGCGGACCGGCCTGGCATGGGGTGGACGGTCGCGGCCACCATAGACCAGAGTCGAAGTTCCTCTGGCTTCACCGGTCGTTTCACGGCTTTGGAACCAGCCGATGAAGTCTTAGGGTGTGCCGCACACGGCCCGCCTCAACACCGGCCTGACGGCCCTGGCCCAAATAGAGATCTGCCCGAACCTCTCCCTTGATCGCGCCCCCGGTGTCGAGCCCCATCACCAGTCGCCGATACTGGGGGAACGCCCCCGAAAGAATCGGCGCGGTCCCATCAATCCAAAAGACTTGACCTAGGGTATGACGACTGAGGTCGAGTGCGACTGCCCGGCCGGCAGGCAGTGGCAGCCCCGCAGCGCCCACGGGGGGAAGGCCGTCGTCAGTCCCCATCCTGAAAAACACATAGCGGGGATTAAGCCACATGATGGCTTGGGCTTGCGGCCCTCGGTGACTGGCAAGCCATCGGGCTATGGAATCGCCAGAGGTATTGTCACCGGCCAGTAGTCCTTGGTCGCGCATTTGGTTAGCAATGCCGACGAAGGGTCGTCCATTGTTAGCCGCATATAGAGCCTTGCTGCGACGCCCATCGGGGAAGGTTAGGAGTCCCGATCCCTGGATTTGCAGAAAAAACAGCTCCTCGGGGCGCATCCAGGCCAGGGCATCGCTAGAGCCCTGGGTCTCGATCCAGGCCCGATCGGGATATGGCGCTTTAGGTGCGCCGCGTGCGTCGGTGACAAGATCGCGAGGCTTTGCGCGGACTGGCGCGGAGAATTCATTGTCGGGTTTTGACCTAGCCTCGTACTCCGGCGCGAAATACGCGGTTAGAATCCCCGTTCCAAGAATGGCTTCGACGTCGAAATTGTCTTCAAAGAAGGCGCGCGCGTGCACACCGTCCAGCATGTCAACGCTCATAGCCCGGCGGCAAACCTGAAGACTTGCGGTGTCTCGCAACGCCTGGCAGGTCGCCCGATAGGCCTCGAAAGCTGCGCTATGATCGTCTTGTTCCCACCCCTTTAGGTCACGAAACAATTCGTGCTTGATTGGCGACACGGGGCGACGAGCTTGAGTGTCAGAAGTGGGAGAAGGTACCGCAGGCCTTGTTTTCGTTGTCGCGCAGCCGCCAAGGACTAGCAAAGCCGCCAAGGTAACGACCGGCCAGTTCTTCAAAGCTCAGGCCTCCGCGGCGCCGACATGGGCCAAGATCCAATTTGGATCGCGATCCTTTAAGTTTCGCTCAAACAACCAGAGCTCTGCGGTGCGGCGATCATCCACGCCCTCGCCTTCGGGCCCCTTTGTGCGGCTGCGATACTCGGCCAGAAAACGTACGCTGATCCGCGCCAAATCGCCTTGCAGATCGGCCTTTTCTATATCGGCGCGGGGAGGGTGCAGGAATTCCACGACCTCGGTCCGCCCCCGGGTTTCGCGGTCCGAGATGGCCGCCTCAAAGCTTTTCAGAACGTCGTCAGATAGCAGGCCCTTCAGGGTTTCTCGGTCACCGGCCGCGAAGGCTCGAACAATCATCTCATAGGCGTTGCGCGCGCCGCCCAGAAATTTTCCGGGATCGAAACTCGAGTCCTTGGCTTTCAACGCCGCAAGCCCGGAAAGTTGAACACTCGTCGGATTGTGATCCTCGATGGCCAGTTCTGGATCGGCGGGCACTGTCGTCGTCAAGTCGGGTTTTGGATTATCTCCCGGCTGGCGGCCGACGCGTCGCCCCAGCACGGCATAGAGCTGGTAGAGCACCACGCCCGCAAGGACTGCAAAGATTATTAGCTGGATCACGGTTGTTGAGCTCAACGGCTGCGGAAGATGTCTATATAGGCACGGCGGTCTTTCACAACAGGGGCGTCATTGCATCGTTTGGACCGCCATGCTAGCAGCGCCGACCTTGCATCGGGCATAAGTTTGCCCGCCTTGACCCAAACGGAATCTGCCGATCATGAGTGAATCTGACTCCCAAGCCGCGACGATGGCCAATGGACAGGGCAAGGTCGAGCCCGGAATTCGGGTCCTAACACAGTTCATCCGAGACCTTTCATTTGAAAACCCCCGCGCCCCTGATGTGATGCGCGCCGGCGCTGTTCAGCCGCAAATCGACATGGGCGTCGAAATGAATGCGCGGGGTCGTGAGGACGGTTTCTTTGAGGTCGACTTAAAGCTCTCCGCGCGGGCGACCCGGGACGATGGTCCTATGTTCATGGTCGAGCTTCTTTATGGCGGCCTTTTTGCGATCGAAGGCGTTGCGCCTGAGGATATGGAGCCGGTGCTCTTAATCGAATGCCCTCGGTTTCTCTTTCCGTTCGCGCGGCGGGTGATAGCTGATGTGACCTCTGATGGAGGTTTCCCGCCCTTCTTGCTCGACCCCATCGATTTCGCCGGTGTCTATGCGGCCCGCAAGGCGCAGGCTGAGGGCGAAGGTGTCGTCATCGGCAACGCTTAAGGCAAGGCGTTGAGAGGCTTATCAGCCTCCATATCGGCTCCAAAGAGCGTCGCTCTTGATGCTCTGGCTTATGAATCGCCGATGAGCCTCGCGATCGTCTGATGACAGGCGATCGGCCAATGGCTTCGGTCTTGTCCCGTAGACGGTCCGTGGTGGGGCACCGATGGGTTGAGCCACAACAGCGACAGATAGCTCAAGGCCGCGCTCGCGACCGCCTTTGAGCTCCAAATAGACTGCGGCCAGCAACCGGGCATCAATCAAGGCACCGTGTTTTTCACGCTCCGAAAGCGATATTTTGAATCGCTTGCACAGCGCGTCCAAGGAGTTGTGCATTCCCGGGAAGCGCTTGCGGGCCAGAGCCAGTGTATCGATCCAGCGCCCTTCCAGCACCGGAGCCATACCGCAAGCCTCCAGCTCCCAATTTACGAACGCTCGGTCAAATCCTGCATTATGCGCCACCACCGGCGCGTCACCGATGAATTCGATAAAGGCTTGGCAGATCTCAGTGTCCGCAAACTTTGGTTTGCCTCGCAGGAACGCGCCGGAGAGCCCGTGAACGCGCTCGGCATCCTCCGGCATGTCCCGTTCAGGGTCTATATAGACATGGAAACTTCGCCCTGTCGGCACGAAATCCTCGATCTCAAGAGCTGCCAGCTCAACGAGCCTGTGTCCCAGATGCGGCTCAAAGCCGGTGGTTTCAGTGTCGAGTACAATCTCGCGGGCCATAACATTTCTTGGCTTGGTTTGGGCCGAAGCGCAACACGCCCGAAGTGAAGTTGTAGTGGGAGCGAGCTTGCCTCTGAGTTGTTAATCCCTTGATCACCGAAATCGGGTTTAGTGAAGGAGTCACTAGCACCACGCCTGAGTGGTGTCCCGAGGGTTTAGCTATGCTCGCTCACGTGTACTCTGACTATCGCACCGTTGGCTCGAGACTGGGGCTACGCTGGATACAGGATCAAGACCTAACCTCCATTGGCCGGTTCGCAACCACGCCCAACGAGGAAGGACTTCGGCGGCACTATGAGGAGACGGGGTTCCGCGCTTTGGAGCATGGTGCGGTTGCAATTGACACGCTGTCAGATGGGCGACTGATTGGAACGATGCAGTATTTCAAGGCTGGGCCGACAATTCACGGTGTGGAGTTTGCCTACGCAATTTACGAAACTTCTGACCGAGGTCACGGATTTGGAACCGAGGCTCTGCAGTTGCTATCAGCCCTGACTTTCCGCGAGCGCACTGATTGCGCACGCCAGCAATTGATCATTGAGGTAGGCAATATCGCCTCTTGGAAAATAGCCGAGCGCAGCGGCTTCTTGCGGGAAGGCCTCCTGCACGCGTCTAGTCCATCGGATTTGGGCGACAACTATCTCTATGCTCGAACAAGGGCGGACTGGGGCCAACAGCGCATCAAAAAGACGGTTAGGTTGTCTCGCGTCAGTCCTTGAGTGCGCTCGGTTTAGCCAAATCAGGGCTCAGCAGTTTCTTGATGATCTCAGCGACTTGAAGCCGGGCGGCGTCGAGGCCTTGGGCAGTATCAACAATAAAGTCTGCTCGAGCTCGCTTCTCCAAATCCGGCATTTGACGCCGCAATATATCTTCGAATCGCTCTGGATTCATGCCGGGTCGAGCTAGAACCCTTAGGCGCTGCAGGTTCGCAGGTGCCGAGGCCACCACGACAACGTCCATGTTGCGATCACCTCCCGTTTCGAAGAGCAGCGGAATATCAAGCACCACCATGCCGGCACCCGCAGCCTGCGCCTTTTCATAGAAATCCGACCGGTCCTTGCCCAGCAGAGGGTGAACGATTGCGTTGAGCCGCGCCATGGCGGTGTCATCACCCAAAACTCGCTGTCGGAGCGCCTCACGATCTACCGCCCCATTTTTGGTCACACCTGGGAATGCCGCCTCCAACGGAGCTACGGCTGCACCGCCAGCAAGATAGAGCTCAGCAACCGCAGCATCGGCGTCATAGACAGGAACCCCCGCGTCGCGGAACATCGCGGCGGTTGTCGATTTTCCCATGCCAATCGAGCCGGTCAATCCAACATTGATCATGCGCTAGTATCCGAGAGCTTTGAGGGCCAGGCCGCGAGCATCCACGGTCGCCGGTGGCGGCTGACCATAAAACGCATGGAACGACGGCCTAGCCTGCCCGATCAGCATCGCTAAGCCGTCGACGGTGGGACGGCCTAGCTGTTCAGCTTGCAGCAGCAACGGTGTCTTCAGGGGCTTATAGACCATGTCCATAACGATGGTCGTTGAGGGTGTCGCGTCCAACGGAACAATAAGTTCGCCACCCTCGACAAGGCCAGCAGATGTGGCGTTCACAACGGCCGTGACATCCTCGAAGGCGTGGACAGCATCGACCAGGTCATAAGCGATAACGGCGTCACCTAGTCCTTCAGCGGCCTGCTGGGCCTTCAAGAGTGTGCGATTTATCAGGCGTACTTGCGGGCAGCCGGCCCCGAGAAACGCCGCTGCTGCACCTTGCGCGCCCCCGCCGGCTCCAAGGATTGCCACAGGTCCTACCCGTGGATCAAAACCAGGGCTCTGCTCTGCAAACGCCGACAGCAATCCCAAGCCATCGGTATTGTCAGCTAAGATTTCCCCGTCTGGCTTGAACACCAAGACATTCGCCGCCCCCGCCCGACTGGCCCTAATGGTAGCCACATCTGCTATAGCCAGGGCCTGGATCTTGAACGGTAGAGTGACATTCAGTCCGGCAATCGAACCGCCGCGAAGGCCCTGGATGAAGTGGTCAAACCCTTGGCTGGTTAATTGGAAGGGGAGATAAGCGGCGTCGAGGCGCAGCCCTGAAATCCAGGCGTTGTGCAACAGCGGGCTTAGTGAGTGGGTAATCGGATTTCCGACGACA
>JANPNB010000221.1:0-17063 GCA_031427275.1 Alphaproteobacteria bacterium
TCATTTGCAAGGCTTAATAAATCCATGTGATAATGCCTTTTATCCCCCAGGTATAAATAATTATAATATACTAACCTATCTCCCCTTCTTTAAGAATCATGTCTTAGGGAATAGCCTCCTTTTTGATAAAAAACGATTTGAAAAACAGGCTGAGAAAGAATTGGTATATTTTAAAGAATCAACTTTTTTAATAGGCAGGACGAGTTGGGACAAAATGATTTCCTCTTTTTTAGCCCCGCAGGCAACCTATTTTCATGTTGACGAAATACTGCGATCTTCATTTTATGATGCCAGTCCCTGGACCCCAAACCAACAAACCGGGGTGCGGATTATCTCAACTCTTTCTAGTAGTATTTATAAGGGCATCGACCTTGTATTAAAAACTGCATATCTGTTAAAAAAAAAATTAGGTAACACTTTTGACTGGCAAATTATTGGTCTCCATAACGATAATAAACTGGTTCGTTTTTTTGAATACTGCTTAAAAAAACGTTTCAAAGATTGCAATGTTTCTTTCATTGGGGTTCTTTCTGAATCAGCATGGGGAAACTCGAATTCGGCTCCAATGCGCCCTCTTCCGGTGCGGGTCGGATATCAATGTCGGCGGCACCAGTTC
This sequence comes from Alphaproteobacteria bacterium, assembly GCA_031427275.1. Lineage (GTDB taxonomy): Bacteria > Pseudomonadota > Alphaproteobacteria > Caulobacterales > Caulobacteraceae > Phenylobacterium. Next base: position 617 of record JANPNB010000221.1, read on the forward strand.
CCGCCATATTCAGATCGACCCGATAGATTTTGGCGCTGGCCGAGATGCGCTCCAAGACCAGCAGCTGATTGCCAGGCAAGGCCACCAACTCGCAGACCTTTAGGTCATCAACCGTGACCTTGCTCTCCCGCGCGTCCCGCTCAAAGCTATTGGGCTGGTCGAAGGGATAGAGGTGCTGTGCCACCACCTCGCCAGTGCCGACATTCAGGGTCCAGATTCGAGCGAAACTGGCCATCCGCCCGCCAAAATCCAGCGCGCTCTGAAACCCGACATGCAAGTGCTGCTGATCATGCGAAAGTGTCACAGCCTCGAACCCGCGATTGATCTTCCGACGGGCGGCGATAGCCGGAAGGACGGCGCGGACGGGATATCCCACGGCCTCGGCGGTCATTAAGGACCCGACCGGCACCCAGCGCTCTATAACCTTCCCCTCCCCATCGAGCTTTAGGAGGGATGGTCCATACTCCTCGCTCACGAAGAATGTCCCATCGGCAAGGGCCGCCAGCCCCTCGGTGTCGGCGCCCCCTGGATCAGGGGCCAGGGGGTTGCCCGATAGGTCATAGGTAGGCTCCATCTCACCTTCGCCTCCGGCGGGAGGCGCGCGACCGGATACCGGAGCCCCGGTGGCGCTTTGCAGTCGCAGGGTTCGCACCAAGTGAACGCGATCCTTGCCAACGCGAAGCTGCGCCAGGGTCGGGCCAACGTCGGGGCGAGGCAAGAGTTTCAGGCCCTTGATGTCCCTCAGCGGCTTCAGTGCCTCAAGACCGTATTCGCCGATCGCAAGGTCAACTTTCAGATTGGGTCCCCTGTCGCCCAGCGCCCACAGGCAGTCGGCAGGGTCCCCAGGCCGGCGGGCTAGGGCCGAACCAATTCCGAGAGTCAGCCGCAAGGTCCCCTTGGGAAGCTTGATGCTGGCGAGCGGTGGGTCGCGCCAAGCTAGACGCTTGATGGTGACGGAGGGAGATTTGGCCATGGCTCATCTACCCACCCCCTGTAACCAAGTCGATGGTCGCTGCGAACCTGTTGCTGACGCAGGAGACTGGCCAATGACCACTCGAACCGCCGCCCTCGCTGGCCTGACCGTAGCCCTAAGCCTCGCCAGCTCAGCCCTGAGCCAGCCGCTCACTGTGGTGGAGTTGTTTACCAGCCAGGGCTGTTCCTCCTGTCCGCCCGCCAATGCGAACTTGGCAACCCTGGCCGGACGCCCCGACATACTGGCCCTGAGTTTCGGGGTCACCTATTGGGACAATCTGGGCTGGAAAGACACCTTTGCCAGCAAAGCCTATACTGATCGCCAATGGGACTATGCCCGCGGCCTGCGGCACCCCAATGTTTTCACCCCGCAAATTGTGATCAATGGACGCAAGGATGTGGTCGGCACGACCTTGGGCGAAATCGACCGAGCCGCCAAAGCCCTGCCACCCCTAAGCGGCGGGCCATCGGTCACCCTGGCCGCTGATCGTGTTAGTCTAGGCGCGTCGGCCAAGCCTACTAAACCCGCAACGGTCTGGCTGGTGCGCTATGATCCCGCCATTGTGCAGGTGCCGGTCAAGCGCGGCGAGAACACCGGCAAAAGCCTGCCCCATCGCAATGTGGTTCGCGAGCTCACCAAGCTCGGAACCTTCGACGGACGCGCGCAATCGCTTGCCCTGCCCGCCGCTCGCGACCCAAAGCTCAAGACTGCGATCCTGGTTCAGGCCGGTTCCGGCGGCCCGATCCTCGCCGCTGCCAAGAGCTAAGCGGCGACCAGCGCCGGGTGATCATGTAGCGAAGCGTCCAATCCCTTGCCCATCAGGTCGATGAAGTTATCACGATAAAACGCCCGCTTTGCCGGTTCGCTAGCCCCGATAAGCGCATCATTGAAGCGCTTCAGGGGGTTACGGCCCCCCTCCACATGCGGGAAGTCTGACGAGAATAGGCAAACCCCAGGTCCGGTGTTCTCAATGATCCAGGCGGTGTCCTCATGCGGATAGGGCGTGACCCGGAACTGACGCTGAATGATCTCGCTGGGCTTAGCTGACAGCCGTTGCAGGCGCTCCTCTTTGCCGAACGCTGCTACGCCAGAATCCAAAAACCGCATCAGACTGGGCAACCACGACGCCCCCAACTCAATGGCCCCGAATTTCAAATTGGGGAACCGGTCAAAAACTCCGTCGATAATTAGGGCCGACAGGGTCTGCCAGATCGACAAGGGTATGGTCATAAAGCTGAGCGAGGTGAAGTTCTCTGCCCCGCCGTGGAAATCCAGGACTTGCGGCAAGCCGTTCTTGAAGTAGGACGAATGCATCTTCTCCTCGCCACCCACATGGAAGAGGATCGGCAAGCCGGCCTCTTGGACAATCGCCCACAGCGGGTCCAAATCCCTATGACTTGGCGAATGTCCCGGCGGGTGGCGCGAGGGGATGATTAGACCTTTGCAGCCCAGCGCAATGGCCTCGCGGGCGATATCGGGCGCACGCGCCATGTCCACCAAAGGTACATAGCCGGTGGCCAACAGACGGCGATCTACCGAGCAAAAGTCGGCCATCATGCGGTTGTGGGCACGGGCACCTTCAACGGCAAGCTCGACCTCGCCCATCTCCTCGAGGCCGTAATTGCCAAGTGCCGCAGTGGTGAACACCAGCTGGCTGGCAAAGCCCAATAGGTCCAGCGTCTTTGGTCGGTCGGCATTGCGAAAGGCCCCCAGCGCTTGGAAGTTCTTGCGCAGCAGCAGGTTGGCCTCATCGCCAGCCCTGAACTCGGGATCGTCGTGCTGGGCCTGAACCTTGGCCGACCATTCGACCAGGGCATTCTTCTTGACGGTCTTTTCAGTGAATTCGTCGCGGAGGCGGGCCTCTACATAGGGCAGGATCGCGCCGGGTAGTTCCATGACGTGACTATCAGCGTCGTGAATGGTTTGACCTTCGACATAAGCCATGGCGTTCGCTCTCCAAATTCGATTCAGACAGTTCGAACCTGGAGAGCGGTTTCGTCAAGTGGGCGTCGCGTCGACCCTAGAGCTGCGCCAACAGATAGTCGGCCGCAGATACCTTAAATTCGCCGGCAGCTTCGACATTCAACTCGCTGACAACGCCGTCTTTGACGATCATCGAATAGCGCTGCGAGCGCAGGCCCAAACCGAATTTGGAAGCATCCATATCCAGGCCGATGGCCTTGGTGAAGTCTCCGGCGGGGTCAGCGACCATATCGATATCGCCCATCACGCCTTGGTTCTCGCCCCAAGCCTTCATTACAAAGGCGTCGTTGACCGAGAGACAGACGATGGAATCAACGCCCTTGCCTTTGATCTGGCTGCCCAGATCCTTGTAGCCCGGCAGGTGCTTGGCCGAGCAGGTGGGGGTGAAAGCACCGGGCACAGCAAACAGGGCCACAGTCTTACTGGCAAAAATGGCGTCGGTGGTGGTGGGCTTGGGGCCTTCAGAAGTGCCGGCGATGAGATTGGCAGCGGGCAGTTTGTCTCCGACCTTGATGGTCATGCTTGATCTCCAGTCCAGGAATGTTGGCTCTCACATAGCGTGCCTGGACGGCGCTTCAATGACGGAATTAGGATTACCTCTTGAATCCCCGGCCGGAGCGTTCAAATCTTACCTCATGGACGAGGCACGATTTCTGTCAGGTCAAATGTTGATCGCCATGCCTGGCATTGGCGATCCGCGGTTTGAGCGGGCTGTTTTGTTGATCTGCGCCCATGACGAGAGCCACGCTATGGCACTGGTCGTCAATCGACCGGTCGAGGGCCTGACCATCACCGATCTCTTGCGCAAACTCGACGTCTCGCGCGCCATTCAGGCCCCTGCCGATCTCGTGCTACTCGGTGGACCCGTAGAATCCGAGCGCGGCTTTGTCCTGCATACAGATGACTATCAGGCCGCCGATGGAGCCAGCTTCTCCGTGGCCCCTGGTATCGCCATGACCGCGCACCGACAGGCCCTGGAGGCCCTGACAGACCATCAGCACGGGCCGCGACGCGCAATCCTAGCCCTGGGTTACGCAGGATGGGGGGCCGGCCAGCTTGAGCATGAACTTCGCCAGAATGTCTGGCTGACCTGTGATCCCGACGAGAGTTTGGTTTTCGGTGGTCAGCACGGTGCCAAGTGGAACCAGGCGCTGGGCAAACTCGGAATTGATGCACGTTTATTGAGCGCCGAGGCGGGCCGAGCCTAGCGCGGTCTATCCGCGGGCCTTGACCGGTGCGGCACCGTCAACATAGCTCTCGTTGAGGTAGACCTCTGCTTCCTGTGGCGACAAGGCAGGCGCGTAGCCAAAGCCCTGGCCATAGTCGCATCCCACGGCCAGCAATTGGCGCGCCATCAGGGCGTTTTCGACACCCTCGGCCACCACTTCAAGCGACAAGTCCTGACCCAACTTGACCACAGAGGAAACGATCTTCGCCGAACCCTCATTGGTGGCCATGGTGCGTACGAAGTAGCGGTCAATCTTCAGCGTATCAAAGGGCAGGCGCGTCAAATAGCTGAGCGACGAAAACCCTGTGCCGAAGTCGTCCAGAGCCAGAGCAGCTCCGGCTTCGCGAAGCTTGCCCAGAATGACCGCTGCCCGGTCCGGGTCACGCATCACGTCGCCCTCGGTCACTTCTAGCTTTAGCGCGCCCGGCGGTAGGCCGGTTTCGCGACGGATCCGCACAACGTCAGCCACGAGGTCAGGCCGGTCGATTTCCCCCGTGGACAGATTGACAGCGACCGTCAATTCCCCCGCCGCACGATGGTTCTGGCGCCAGATCGCCAACTGCGTGGCGGCCTGACTCATCATCATGGCCCCCAGATCACTCATCAGACCCATTTCCTCGCACAGCGGCAGGAATTGGTCTGGCATGATCATGCCCTTGCGGGGATGACGCCAACGAACGAGAGCCTCGAAGCCAGATAGAGCCCCGGTGGAGAGCCGAACAATCGGCTGATAGTAGGGCGTTAGCTCACCACGACCAATCGCCCCGCGCAGGTCACCCTCAAGGGCCAGCCGCGACAGACCGTCACTTTCCATGGTTCGCCCGTAGGCAGCCACGCCACCTCGACCATTGGCCTTGGCCGCCTCCACCGCCAGCTCAGCACGGCGGAGCAACTCTGCGGCCTCAGGCGCATCTTCGCCACCGACGGCCTCAACCGCACCGATCGACAAGGTCGGGTGAATATCGAAACCCGCAATCCGCAGAGGCTGTTCGAGAGCGTGGCGAACAACATCGCTGACGGCAATGTCCGATTGGGGGGCCAGGATCGCGAACTCATCCTCACCCACTCTGGCGGTCAAAACGCCGGGAGGGAACGCGGCGGCCAAACGTGATCCCAGCGCGGCCAAGACCAAATCAGCCCGTTCATGACCCAAGGCTTCGTTCAGGCGGCGCAGGCGGTCCAGGTCAGCAACGACCAGTTCAAATTGGCCCGGCCGCGCCAATGTCTCACGGGCGCGCGCCACAAAGCTGCGGCGATCCAGCAAGCCTGTGAGACCGTCCTGATCAGAAGCCGCGAATTTGGTTTCAGGCACGATGACACCAGCAGCACGCACCCCCTCTTCCAGCCAGACACCACGCCAAATGCACACTCCACCGCTACGCATACGCAGGCGCACGGCAATCTCGGTGCCCGGATCCTGCAGGCGCAAAACATCCTCGGCCAGGGCGCGATCCTGGGGCAGAGCCAGCGCTCGCATCGCCGTCGATGAACACTCAGGCGCAAGCGGGCCCAGACCCAACGAACGTGTGGCACCGGTCAACCGCAATCGGTCAATCTGCGGCTCCCACACCCACAGAACCACATCGGCGGCACCTAGGGCCTCCAGAGTCGCCGTTGCGTCCCAGATCCAGCGGTCGTTCGCCATAGCTCCCAAAGCTTCCGGCAAACCCCTTGCCGACTAAACAGAGACACCAATATCGGGACTGTCCGGCGCACTTAGCGGCGAGACGAGCCCAAACAAGACATGGTCTCGCCAAACGCCGTTAATTTTCAGATAAGCCTTGGCGTGGCCCTCCTCCGTGAAACCGGCTTTTAACAACAGATTTCGGGACGGGTGGTTCTGCGGCACGCAGGCGGCTTCCAGTCGATGAAGCGCCAAATTGCGAAATGCAAACTGCGACATGGCGCGAACCGCCGCCAGGGTTTGCCCCTGTCTGGCGAAAGAAACCCCGCACCAGTAGCCAATTGAGCCCGTCTGGGCCACGCCCCGGCGGACATTCGAAAGCGTGATACCGCCGGTCAATGCATTGTCGGAGCTGCGGAACACCAGAAATGAATAGGCCGTTCGCGCCCAGCGATCCCGCGCATGAGCCGACAGCTTGCGACGGAAGGCCGCATAGGAAAGATCACCCTGCGGCCAGGTTGGCTCCCAAGGCTGCAGGAAGTCCCGCGAACGCTCCCGAAGCAAACTCCACTGCGCATAGTCCTTCACTTGGGGAGGGCGAAGGAACACGCCTTCACCCTCGACCCTCAGTGCATTATCCGGCGCGATCCAATCCAGCAGTGACATGGCGGCCAAACTCGACTGTTCGCGCCCGCCGTCAAGACCACAATCACCTTTGTGTTTCACCCCGCCGCAAGGGCGCCTTGGAAGGCGCGCTCGGCCTTCAGTGCGGCCTTAGGACCCAGAATGCTGACCGCCGAACACTTGGGGGCCAGCAGCCCAGCACCGATCCGCGCCAGATCGCTCACTTCAACCTGATCAATGGCTTGGGCAATCTCAGCGGTGGTCAATAGCCGATTGAAAATCAGCACCTGGCCGGCGGCTTGTTCCGCCCTGGCCAGCGGCGACTCGCGCGCCATGAACAAGCCCGACTTCAACTGAGCCTTTGCGCGCGCCAGTTCGCTTGGCAGTGGGCCGTCGGCCAGTCCGATGATCTGCTGAGCCGCCACACCGGCCAACTCCGCCGCATCTTTGGCTGCGCACCCTGCAAAGACACCGAGCACCCCCTGATCCTCATAGGTCTCTGCATAGGCATCAACCGCGTAAGCCAAGCCGCGCTTCTCTCGGGCCTCTTGGAATAGCCGCGACGCCATGCCGCCGCCGAGGATTTCCGCAAATAGCCGCAGAGCGAAATAGTCGCGGTGAGCCACGCCAACCGTGGGCAGCATGAAGACGAGGTTTGCCTGCTCCAACGACTTGGTGGCCGTTCGCACACCGGGTGTAAACTGCGCCTGCTCAAAGGGTGGCGCTCCGACACCAGACGCGAGCCCGAAATCCCGCTCGGCAAGCCGCAAAACCTCAGCCTCGTCCACCGCGCCCGAGGCCGCTATGATCAGCGCGTCGGGGGCGTATAGCGCGGCCCGCCAAGCTTCCAATGAAGCCTGGGTCGCCGGAGCTATCGTGGCATCCGTTCCCAAAATCGATCGACCCAAAGCTTGATGCTCGAACGAGGCTTCCTGCGCCATTTCGAAGACCAGGTCGTCGGGCGTGTCGGCGGCTTCGGCGATTTCTTGGCCAACAACCTGCTTCTCGCGAGCGAGATCGGCGGGATCAATTTTCGGTCGCTGCACGAGGTCGGCTAAGACCGAGCTACCTAGATCAAGGCCGCCTTTGAGCGCACGCACCTGGAAACTGGTTCGTTCATAGCCGGTGGCCGCGTTGATCTGGCCGCCCTGGGCCTCAATGGCCTCGACGATGTCGCGCGAAGACCGAGACCCAGCACCCTTGAAGACCATATGCTCCAGAAGATGCGACCAGCCCGATCGCGCGGCATCTTCGTGCCGCGAACCGCGACCAGCTACAACACTAAGCGCGACCGTCTCCAACCCCGGCATGGGATCACAGATGACGCGAACGCCGTTCGAAAGGGTGTGAAGGCTGGTCAAACCGGCATCAAGCTTGGGCAAAAGCGCGAACATAGTCGCTGATCACGGCGACATCGGCAGGCAACCTGTCGAACCGCTCAGGCCTCGCCGCCAGAGCCTGCGCCTTGCGCGGTGTTACCGGTGTCTCTCCGCTCGCCGCCAGCACCGCTTCGGGGAACTTGGCAGCGTGGGCGGTGGACAGGATGATTACTGGGTCAGCAAGATCGCGCAACCGGTTGAACGCGGCCACGGCGACGGCGGTATGCGGGTCAATCAGCTCGCCTGTCTGATTGAGCGTCGCCAGTATGGTGCGGCCCGTGTCGCCCTCACCCACACCGGCCCCGACAAATGTCTCGCGCATCGTGGCTAAGGCTTGGGGCGGGATATCGATCACGCCGGTATCGGCAAAGGCTTGGAAGGCCCGGGCAGTTTCAATCCCGTCACGCCGAGCACACTCGAAATAAAGTCGCTCAAAATTGGAGGCCGACTGAATGTCCATGGCCGGGGATTGGGTCGCCGTCACTGTGCCGCGCGCATACCGGCCCTGCTGAAAAGCGCGTGCCAGGATGTCGTTGGAATTGGTGGCCACGATGATCTGCGAAATCGGCAATCCCATGGTCTTGGCGACAAAGCCTGCGAACCCGTCACCGAAATTGCCAGACGGAACGCAGAAGACCACCGGCCGATGCGGCGCGCCCAACGCCACGGCGGTCGTGAAGTAGTAGACGGCCTGGGCGACAATCCGCGCAAAGTTGATCGAGTTGACAGAAGACAGGCCAACCGATTGCTTGAGGCTAGGGTCGGAAAGGGCGGCCTTCAAGATCGCCTGGCAGTCATCGAACGTGCCCGCAACCGCCACGCAGCGGACGTTGGTTTCAGACGCCGTTGTCATGAAGCGACGCTGGACCTCGGATATCCGACCGTCGGGAAACATCGCAACGATGCGCGTATTGGCGCGACCTCGAAAGGCCTCCACCGCCGCCCCACCGGTATCGCCGGAGGTCGCGCAAAGGATGGTCTGGGTTCGGTTTGCTGCCGCCAAGACGTGATCTGACAACCGCGCCAGCAGCTGCATCGCCACGTCCTTGAAGGCTAGGCTTGGTCCATGGAAAAGCTCGGCGACAAACCCGCCCGGCGCGATCTGTTTTAGGGGAACAACAGCGGGATGAGTAAAGCTGGCATAGGCTTCAGCGCACATCTCCTTCAGCGTGATATAGGGAATTTCGTCGCCGACGAACCGCGCCAGGATCTCGGTGGCAACGTGCTCATAGGACTTGCCCGCAAAGCCTGCGATTTCAGCCCTGGTGAGCGTGGGCCAAACCTCAGGCACATAGAGCCCGCCATCGGGGGCCAAGCCCGCCAGGATCGCATCGACAAAACCAACCGAGGGCGATGCCCCGCGCGTTGAGACGTAGCGCATCAGCCCTTCCACCTCTTCCAAAGTGTGGCGGCATAGACGCACGCCAAGGCGGCAGCAAGGCCGAACCAAGTCAGGGCATATTCAAAGTGTCGATTGGCGATCTCGGTCGGCAGAGGCGCTGGGTTCAACGCCCTCCACTCCGGATTAGTCGAGGTTTCGGCCATCAGGGTCACCGGTGCCGGAGCGGTGACATCCAAGGCGCGAGCCATGGCCGCGAGATCGCGAGAGTACCAGTGGTTGCCGGCAAGATTGTTTTTAGGCGTGACAAAGGTCGGCCTATCAGGCGCGCGCAGTACGCCTACGACCTCGACCGGATGCTGATCCGACGGATCAATCGTCGGCCTAGCGGAAATCTGATCGCTTACGAACCCGCGGTCCACCAGGATGGACCCGAAGGCACCCGACGGCAGCCGACAAGCCGAAACCAGCCGCACGCCAGCCCCGCCTTCCCGAATGGAATAAAGTTCAAGATAGGGTGCTGAACCCAACCCGTCACACGTCACCTTCACTCGGACGAGATCAGGATCGGCCTTCGAGGCGAGAACCGTGTCGAGCGGCTGAGCCACGGCTGTCCTTAGAGCTACGACATGGGCGAGCAGCGCCTCTTTCCAAGCTAGGCGCTGAAGTTGCCAGACACCCAGCCAAATCAAGATCGCCATGGCCATAAGCGTCGCGATCGTCAGGCCGACCGGCACACGTCGCAAAGAGGGTTCAGTCGTCATGGCGAGCTTGCGCGGCTCTATTGGCAAACTGGGCGGCCAGCATCAGCCCCTTCATCGGGCGCAAAAGGCCAAGACAAACTATGACCGTGAGCGGCAGCCAAATCACCAGGTGAACCCAGATCGGCGGATGAAATTTGATCTCGGTAAAGAGCGCAGCAAAGGCCACCAGAAAGCCGGCAATCATGATCACAAACACGGCCGGACCATCGCCGCTATCGGCCTTGGCCAGATCATAACCACAGGCCTCGCATTTGGGCGACACCCGAAGAAATCCTTCGAACAGTGGCCCTTCCCCGCAGTTGGGGCAGTGGCCGACCAGTCCCGCCAGCAGTGGGTTGTGGCCAGCCAATGTGATCCTTTAGACGTGAGCGCCGACGGCCTGCCCGAAGACGACATAGATGAAGGCAAACAAGAACAGCCAGACCACGTCAACGAAGTGCCAGTACCAAGCTGCGGCCTCAAACCCGAAGTGCTTCTGAGGCGAGAACCCACCGCCGATCATCCGGAACAGGCAGACACTGAGGAAGATCGTTCCGATTAAGACATGGAAGCCGTGGAAGCCGGTCGCCATGAAGAAGGCCGAGCCATAAAGGCCAGAATTTTCAGCCCCCTCTCCACCAAAGAAGTATTTGTGCTCCAGGATATGGTTGTACTCATAGGCCTGAATGGCGGTGAACATCGCGCCCAGGATAATGGTCAGGATCAAGCCGATCCGGGCACCCTTGCGGTCGCCAGTCTGCAAGGCATGGTGCGACCAAGTTACGGTGGTACCTGAAAGCAAAAGAGTCAGGGTGTTGACCAGAGGTAGGTTCCAGGCTGGGACCAGCTCAATGCCCTTAGGCGGCCAGGTCGCCCAGGCGGTGCGAACTTCCTCAATGCCTTCCATGCCACTGCCGCGAATGCCATGGAACAGGGCCATTTCGAAGAATATCCAGAACCAAGCCACGAAGAACATCACTTCGGAAGCGATGAACATGACCATCCCGTAACGCAGGCCGATGGAGACAACCGGGGTATGATCACCTTGGTTGGCTTCGATTGTGACGTCCCGCCACCAGGCAGCCATGGTGAACAGCACCCCGGCCAAGCCGATGAAAAACACAATAGGATCATGCTTGGGAATGCCAAACAGGCCCTTCATCCAGGCCACGCCGCCCAGGGCCATAACCACGGCCGCGATAGAGCCGACCAGCGGCCACGGGCTGGGATTGACCAGATGGTAGTCGTGTTTGACATCGCCCGCAGACATGCTGGTCCTAGCCCCTATTGATTGTCGCCGACGCCGAACCATAGATTCGACGCATCGTCCTATGTGTCAGCCTATAGCCCCGCCGCAGCGGTTCCGCCAAGCGCCGAAGCTGTTGATGGGTTGGGTTTGGTGTCGACTGCCCGATAGAAAGTGTAGGACAGGGTCACCTCACCCTTGTTTCGGGTTTCAGAATCCGTCGCGTATTTTGGATCTACGAAATAGACCACCGGAAATTCCACCGTATTACCCGGTGCGATGGTCTGATCGGAGAAACAGAAACACTCAAGTTTTTGGAAATAAGCTCCAGCCTGCTCAGGTACGACGTTGTAGACCGCTCGCCCGGTGATGGGTTTAGATCCGTTGTTCGTGACCTTGAAATAGGCCAAGCCAGTCTCGCCAATCTTCACCGTCTGGGTGGTTTGTTCTGAGCTGAAAGTCCAAGGCAGATCGCGGACATTGGTGTCGAAACGGATCAACAGGGTCTTTTCGAGGGTAGTTGTCGGTGCGGCATCGGCCTTACGCACCGCGCCGTCGAACCCCGTGAGTTGGCAAAAGGCCTTGTAGAGGGGGACGGAGGCATAGGCGACCCCGACCATGCCCGCAAAAGTGAGCCCGCAGATCAGTCCGACGAGCCGGTTGCGGCGCTGAGTGGGATTTTGCGGTTTAGATGGGGCGGTCGGCAACACTGCCTCCCATCCGCACCACGGTGACCACAAACACCAAAATGACAAAGATAACCAAGCCGAGCGCCAGAGCGATATTGCGGCCTCGCCGCGCGCGCAATTCAGCCTCTGTTGGGGGAGCCAGATCATTCATCGGAGCAGCTCCAAAGGCGAAAGACCCAATAGGTGTTCTGCCAGAAGCGTCGCAAACAACAGGGTCAAATAGAGGATCGAAAAGGCGAACAGGTTCCGGGCATCCTTGGCGGCAAGCTTCACATCATAAAGACCGTCATCCTGCCGCGGATCTGCGGCATCACCCGCCCGGCTCTTATAGATGCGCCACGCCAGTATGAGGAAAACGATCCCACCCAGCCCCGCGACGACCAGATATCCTATACCGCCTAGACCGGTGAACGCTGGCACCAAACACAACGGCGCAAAGAGCAGGCTGTAGATCAGGATTTGTTTGCGCGTTGACGCAGCACCCGCCACCACTGGCATCATCGGCACCCCAGCCTTTTCATAATCCTCGCTGGTGTAGAGCGACAGCGCCCAGAAATGTGGCGGGGTCCACATGAAGATGATGGCGCAAAGCAGCCAGGCATTGAAGGGAACCGAGCCGCTGGCTGCCGCCCATCCGATGACCGGCGGCAAGGCACCGGCTAAACCGCCAATAACGATGTTTTGCGGCGTCGAGCGCTTGAGCCACATGGTGTAAACCACGGCATAAAAGACGATGGTGAAGGCTAGCAAGCCCGCCGCCAGCCAGTTCGTGGTCATGCCCAGAAACATCACCGAGAACAGCGACAGAGTGACGCCTAGCGCCAGGGCGTCCGCACCCTGCACCTTGCCGGACGGCACCGGCCGTCCACGGGTGCGCCGCATCTTGGCGTCAATATCGGCGTCGTACCACATGTTCAGTGAGGCCGAGGCCCCCGCCCCCACCGCAATGCACAGTATCGCCACGGCTCCGAGGATCGGATTAATCGTGGTTCGCGCGCAGACCATTCCGGTGATCGCCGTAAACACCACCAGCGACATCACACGAGGTTTCAGCAGCTGCAGGAAATCCTGCCAGCGGGCGGGAGCGATATCGGTGGTGAAAGTGGCGGGCATCGCCATGACATACTCTCAAATAGGCCGAAGGGCGCGCGCTTTAGCGCACGCCCCGCAGTTTCAATCAGGCCTCAGACCTAGTGGTGTTCAGCCTTGATGACCGGCAGTTCGTTGAACTGGTGGAAAGGCGGTGGCGAAGACAGTGTCCACTCCAGAGTCGTCGCACCTTCGCCCCAAGGATTGTCTTCGGCCTTGCGGCGTCGGATCGCCGACTCCAACAGGAGCAAGAGAAACACACCGACGCCAGCAGCCGTGATTTCATAGCCGATGGTCGAGATTTTGTTCCAATAGGCGAAGGCCTCTGGGTAATCGACATAACGGCGCGGCATGCCCTGGAGGCCCAGGAAATGCTGCGGGAAGAAGATCAGGTTCACGCCGACAAAGGTGATCCAGAAGTGAACGCAGCCGAGGAACTCGTTGTACTTCACGCCCCACATCTTCTCGAACCAGTAGTAGAAGCCCGCGAAGATCGCGAACACGGCCCCGAGGCTGAGCACGTAGTGAAAGTGCGCCACCACATAATAGGTGTCGTGCAGGCTGTAATCGACGCCGGCATTGGCCAAGACCACGCCGGTAACGCCGCCCACGGTGAACAGGAAGATGAAGCCAATGGCCCAAAGCATGGGGGTTTTGAAGTCGATGGAACCGCCCCACATGGTCGCAATCCACGAAAACACCTTAACGCCGGTTGGTACCGCAATGACCATGGTGGCGGCTACGAAATAGGCGCGCAGATTCACCGTCATACCGACCGTGTACATGTGGTGCGCCCACACGACGAAGCCGACAAAGCCAATAGCGACCATTGCGTAGGCCATGGCCAAATAGCCAAACACGGGCTTTTTCGAGAAGGTCGAGACGATATGACTAACCATGCCAAAGCCGGGCAGGATTAGGATGTAGACCTCGGGGTGGCCGAAGAACCAGAACAGATGCTGATACATGACCGGGTCGCCGCCGCCCGCCGCATCAAAGAAGTGGGTGTTGAAGTTACGATCGGTCAGCAACATGGTGATCGCGCCAGCCAGAACGGGCAGCGAAAGCAACAGCAGGAACACCGTTACCAAGATCGACCACACAAACAGCGGCATGCGGTGCAGGGTCATGCCCGGCGCGCGCATGTTGAAGATGGTGGTGATGAAGTTGATGGCACCCAGGATCGAGCTAGCACCGGCCAAGTGGATCGACAAGATCGCGCAATCCATAGCCGGACCGGTGTGACCGCTGGTCGAAAGCGGCGGATAGAGTGTCCAGCCGCCACCAAAGCCGCGCCCTGGACCGCCGTCGACGAACATTGAGGTGATCAACATCACCCAGGCTCCGACCAATAGCCAGAACGAGATATTATTCATGCGAGGGAACGCCATGTCCGGCGCACCGATCATCAGCGGTACAAACCAGTTCCCGAACCCGCCGATCATGGCAGGCATGACCATGAAGAAGATCATGATCAGGGCGTGGGCGGTAACCACCGAATTGTAACCGTGTTTGGACGCTTCAACGACGCCCAGTTGGTCGAGCAAGCTACCCTTGGTGAAAACCTGAATGCCGGGCTCCATCAGCTCCCAGCGGATCAGGCCAGACAGCGCCCCGCCCACAAGTCCAGCCATGATGGCGAACAAAATGTAGAGCGTGCCAATGTCTTTGTGGTTCGTTGAAAAGAACCAGCGGGTAATGAAACCGGGCTTGTGATCATGCCCGTCGTCGTGAGCTGAGGCGTAGGCCATCGTACTCTATCCTGATATCAATTCGCGGCCGGTGCCGCAGCGGGCACCGGCGTGGGGATCAGTGCGGCTGCGGGAGCAGGCGCTGTGGAAGCGGGCGCGGCAACGGGCGCTGGAGCCGAACCGATCTTGGTTCCCCCCTTACTCGCAACCCACGCATCAAAGTCAGGCTGGCTGACCACCTTTACCTCAATCGGCATGAAGGCATGGTCGACACCGCAAAGTTCGCGGCAGGACCCATAATAGGTTCCGATACGGTCCACCTTGAACCAGGTCTCATTCAACCGGCCTGGGACCGCGTCTGTGATGATGCCGAAGGCTGGCACCGCAAAGGCGTGGATCACGTCGGCACCGGTAGCCTGAACGCGGATCACTTTTCCGGCCGGAACCACCAGGGGCATGGTTGCGGCCAGCCGATAGGGAACGTTTTTGGCCTTGGCCTCGTCCTCAGGCAGCAGGTTGGAGACGAATTCCGAGATTTTTTGATCCGGATACTCATAACCCCAATACCACTGATAACCGGTGGCTTTGACCGTCATATAGGGCTTGGGCATGTCGTGATAGGCAAACAACAGGCGGAACGAGAAGATCGAAATCACCATCAGGATCAACACCGGCACCACGGTCCAGATCACTTCGATCAGGGTGTTGTGGCTCCACTTGGCCGGGATCGGATTGGCTTTTTTGTTGTAGCGGATCGCGATCCAGATCAGCAGGCCCAGCACAAACAACGTAATGACCGTGATGATCGGCATTAGGATCACATTGTGGAAGAAAATCGCCGAGTCCCGCAGTGGCGTAACGCCCGGCTGCAGATCAATCGCCCCGGGCGTAGGTTGGCCCACATTATCGACAGTTTGCGCCAGGGCTGAAAGGCCCCAGAACGCTGTTATTGCGCCCGCGGCGGCCCCGGCCGCCAACGCCCGCATACCTTGAAACCTAGACGTCATGTCCCCTCGGTCTGCTGAGCCGACTCCTCGCAGAATAGCGAGCATGCCTGCCAATCCCATGGTGGACCCGTGTCACGACATGTGACCCAGGCCTTTCCGGGCGTGCATACGCGCTCAATCCGAGCTTGCCAAGGCGGTAGGACCCCAACAGGCCATAGGCCGAAGTGTGTTTTTTCGCGTGGAGCCACGTTGGTGAGCCTGATCACATAGTTTGGGGTGACGCCGAAGCCGCGAACCCCTATCTCTGCAGCCCATAGAACCCGCATTTTCCTTAGGTCGTGACCATGAACGCTCATTCTCCCGCGCCTTCAATTTTGGATTCCGCCGGCGTTTCCCCAGAGCGTGCTAGGGAGATTTTGGGCGAGGCTCTGGCTGGGGCTGACGACGGTGAACTGTTTGCGGAGCGCTCAGAGAGCGAATCATTCCTGTTTGATGATGGTCGACTGAAGTCGGCGGCCTATGATTCGTCTGAGGGTTTTGGCCTGCGCGTGGTGGCCGGTGAGACCGCAGGCTATTCCCACTCCAGCGAAATCTCGGAGGCCTCGATAAAACGCGCGGCGCAGTCGGCGGCCTTGGCCAAACGAGGATATGCAGGCTCGTCCTCTGAAAACCCACGCGCCACAAACACTAAGCTTTATGGGGAGGATGATCCCACTGCCTCACCGGCCTTTTCCGAAAAGGTCGCACTGTTGCAGGAGATCGACGCTTGGTGCCGTGATCTCGACCCGCGGGTCGTGCAAGTTATGGCCTCACTTTCTGGCGAGCGCCGGACCGTTGAGATTCTGCGCGCCGACGGTCGGCTGATCCGTGACGTGCGCCCCCTGTCGCGGAT
>JANPNB010000222.1:0-8644 GCA_031427275.1 Alphaproteobacteria bacterium
GGTGCAGAGAGGTCGGAGGGCTGAAACCCCCTCCAGCGCTTCGCGCCACCTCCCCCAACGGGGGAGAATTTGCCCGCTTGGCTCACGCGTCCACCAGGAACGAGAGTTGGCGTTCGGCGGTGTCGTTGCGGCCTTCGGCGATTTCGCGGTCGAGCAGGCGGGTGGGGTAGTCGCCGGTGAAATAGTGGTCGGTGAATTGGGGTTCGGCGGCGTTGCGAGGGCCCGCGTCCATGGCCCAGTACAGACCCTCGACGGAGAGGTAGCCCATGGAGTCCACATTGAGGAACTTGGCGATTTCTTCGACCGTGTGGGTCGCAGCCAGCAGTTTCTCGCGGTCGGGCATGTCGACGCCGTAAAAATCGGGCCATTTCAGCGGTGGGGAGGCTGAGCGCAGGTGAACCTCGGCAGCACCCGCATCGCGCACCATTTTGACGAAGCGGACGGCTGTGGTGCCGCGCACGATGCTGTCGTCGATCAGCATCACGCGCTTGCCGGCCAAGACCGAGCGGTTGGGCGACAGCTTCATACGCACGCCCATATCCCGCGCACCCTGGGTCGGCAGGATAAAGGTTCGGCCCACATAGTGGTTGCGGATAATGCCCATTTCGAAGGGGACGCCGGTCTCCTGAGCATAGCCGAGGGCCGAAGGGACACCGCTATCGGGCACCGGTACGATGACGTCTACGGGAGCATGGCATTCCTGGGCCAGTCGGCGGCCCATGCGCTTTCGGACCTCATAGACCGAGCGGCCGTTCACCACGGAGTCGGGTCTGGCGAAATAGACATACTCCCAAATGCAGGGCCGCGCCTTAGCAGCCGGGAAGGGTCTGAGGCTCTCGATGCCGTTGTGGTCAATGACCACCATCTCGCCGTGCTCAATGTCGCGCACGAACCGCGCGCCGATGATGTCTAGAGCGCAGGTTTCGGACGCCAGGACCGGGTGCCCGTCGAGGTCGCCGAGCACCAATGGGCGAATACCCAGGGGATCTCGGATGCCGATAAGCTTTTTGTTGGTCAGCGCCACCAAGGCATAACCGCCCTCGATCTGGCTGAGCACATCGATGAACCTGTCGACGAGTTTGGCGCGACGCGAGCGGGCTAGCAGATGCAGGATGACTTCGGAGTCTGAGGTGGATTGGAAGATGCTGCCGTCGGCCACCAGTTGCTGGCGCAAGGTCAGAAAGTTGGTGAGGTTGCCGTTGTGGGCGATGGCGACGCCGCCTTGATCGAGATCGGCAAACATCGGCTGGACATTACGGATGAAACTGCCGCCCGCCGTGGAATAGCGGGTGTGGCCGATAGCTGACTGGCCGGGCAGGCGGCTGGTCAAGTCGTTTCCAGCAAAGGCGTCACCGACGTAGCCCATATGACGTTCGGTGTGGAAACCTTGGCCATCAAAGCTGACGATGCCGCAGGCCTCTTGCCCGCGATGCTGCAAAGCGTGGAGACCAAGTGCGGTTAGGACCGAAGCCTCGGGCGTATCGAACACGCCAAACACGCCGCATTCCAGGCGAGGCGCATCATCGTCCGGATCTCGAGGGGACCATCGATCCGGAAAGGTCGTCATCTGGATTTCTCCAC
Organism: Alphaproteobacteria bacterium; assembly: GCA_031427275.1. Classification (GTDB taxonomy): domain Bacteria; phylum Pseudomonadota; class Alphaproteobacteria; order Caulobacterales; family Caulobacteraceae; genus Phenylobacterium. The sequence goes on from JANPNB010000222.1 coordinate 1,582, forward strand.
CAAGTCGTCGATTCCGTCACGATTGCGGGCGTCATAGCCCTCGGAACCGCCAGAGTCACGTTCGGGCTTCGCAGAACCGTCACGAACCGCGCCTTCAAGGACAGGTTTTAGGCGACCGGCCAAATCCAAACCCTTAGGAGCGAGGGATTTCAACAGCGCGCCAGCCGACGCGGTCATCGGATAGAAGGTCGACTTGTCGAGCCAAGCGGGCCGCAGATCAGGTGGCGTGGCGGCGTTGAAAGCCAGATTGCAGGCCCCGAGAAACACGAAGGCGCGAACCAAGCCAAACCCCAAGCCGACCGAGCGATCCAGCAGCCCGAGAACCTGGATGCGCTGAATACCCTTGGCGAAGCTGTCGCCCAACCATTGCAGGATGAAATAAACGACGAAGAACGAGCCGACCGCCGCGCCCACGGTGCCCAGCCAATCAGGATTGACCAGGGCGCGACCTATGGGGCCGGAGAATTTCAAGCCATAGAGCGCGGCAATGGCGGCCACCAACAGGGCGATGACCGAGATCATTTCCCGTGTCGCGCCGCGCATGAACCCCAGGCCAGCCGAGGCCACGAGGATCGCCAGGATGATGGCGTCAAATGCAGACATTCAGCCTAATCCCAATCGCCTTCACCGATCCGCCGCACCGCGTCGGTGAGGCGCGCCACGCCAGTGAGCTTCAGCAGACCGCCGTCAGCATCGGCCGGGGCGAAGGCCCGCTTAAAGCCCAGCTTTGCGGCCTCCTTGAGGCGGCTGTCCATCCGGCTGACCGGGCGCACGTCGCCCGACAGGCTGACCTCGCCGAAGACGACGCAGTCTTGCGGTAGGGCAACATCGAGGGCTGAGGAGGCTAGCGCAGCGGCGGCGGCGAGATCGGCGGCGGGCTCATTGATGCGCAGGCCGCCCGCGACATTCAGATAGACGTCGCGGTTACCGAGCGAGAGGCCGCAGCGCGCCTCCAACACGGCTAGCACCATGGCGAGGCGACCGGAATCCCAGCCGACCACGGCGCGGCGCGGCGTGCCATAGGCTGACGGAGCGACCAGGGCCTGGAACTCCACCAACACCGGACGGGACCCCTCGATCCCGGCAAAGACGGCGGCCCCGGCGGCACGTTCACCGGCGGTGTCGAGGAACAGCGCCGAGGGGTTTTTCACCTCGATCAGGCCGATGTCACCCATCTCGAACACGCCGATCTCGTCTGTGGCCCCAAACCGGTTCTTGGCCCCGCGCAGCACGCGGAACGGATAGCCACGCTCGCCCTCGAACGCCAAGACGGCGTCGACCATGTGCTCAATGACGCGGGGGCCAGCGATGGTGCCCTCCTTGGTGACGTGTCCCACCAGAATGACGGCGACGCCCTGCTTCTTGGCCAGGCGAACCAGCTCGCCAGTGGCAGCGCGCACCTGGGTGACCGAGCCGGGCGCGGCCTCGTGGGCGTCGCTCCACATGGTCTGGATGGAGTCGATAACGACGAGGTCGAAGCGGGATCGCTTTAGGCCATCGAGAATGTCGCGGAGGGAGGTTTCGGCGGCCAACTGCACCGAGGCATCGGCCAGCCCCATGCGGTGGGCGCGGCTGCGGACCTGTTCGGCAGACTCTTCACCGGAAATATAGGCACATGAGACGCCGCGCCGGGAGGCCGAGCCGACCACTTGCAGCAGCAGGGTGGACTTGCCGACGCCGGGATCACCGCCGACCAGAATGGCCGAGCCCGGCACGACGCCGCCGCCGCACACCCGGTCAAACTCGTCCACTCCGGTGATGATGCGCGGTGGGGCAGGGGTCTCGGTTTCGAGGCCTTGGAAGGCCAGGCCGCGCGCCTTGGTGGCGCGTGTTGGCGAGAGGGTGCCTGGGGCGCGGGAGGTGAGTTCTTCGACCAGGGTGTTCCAGGACAGGCACGCCGGACACTGGCCCGCCCACTTGGATTGGGTCGCGCCGCAGGACTGGCAGACATAGAGGGCACCGTCGCGGGCCATGGGGTGGGGTTGTCCTAAGGGGTGGCGGAGTGATTCGTGGTTGGGGGAGTGTAGCGGAGGCGGGGGGGATTAGCCGACCTTGTCGATCTATAGCCAAGAGTAGGTGAATCCAGAACCGCACTTGGCTATGTCGATAGGGCCAACGTCGAAGCGACTATAGATGGCAGCGTCCTTCCTTGACCCCTTCAGCGCGGAACCGGAGAGCCAGATGACGAGTAGGTCCTGGTCAGGCGAGAAGTGTGTGCGACCGTAGATCGCGTATCCGGGTTTCCAGGTGCGAGCACGGTAGACATGCGTAGAATTATGCGAGAGCACGAGGCGACCTACACGCGCCAAGGGTACGAATATCTCACTTTCAGCAATTTCATACCTACCGGCGGGGCCTTCGATGGTGATCGACATCCTCTCGAACCCGCCGGAAAAGTCGGCAACGCGCTCTCCGACCAGCAGGTTGAAGGTGCTGTATTTGAAGCAAAGACGCTGCGGTCCCACGACGGGTGTTTTCAGCGGCTCTGCATTGGCGGCGCTGCAGGTCAAGAGCACCAGGGTGCATAGCACCGACCTTGACATAACGCGTAAAAGACGTATTTTACACATCAAAGGAGCGCCCCTATGACAGAAGTTTCCAGGGTAAACGCAACCACGTTCGCGCGCAATTTCGCACACTACCAGGACGAAGCGATCCGCGAGAAGGTGATCGTCGTGACCAGCCATGACCGTGTTGTTGGCGGATATCTTTCGGCGAACGAATTGGTGCGCTACGAAAAACTCAAGGCGCGTGAGCGCGAGGTGCTGATTGTCGGCGCATTAAGTGACGATATTATCGCCGACATCGAAGCCGCCGAATACGGTGTCGAAGTTCTGTGAGTTTCCCAGCTCCAAAGGCGGGCTTGGTGATACGCTACGCCTTCCTTTGGAGCCATGAGGAAGACGCCGGTGCTCAGGAAGCGTCGAAGGACAGGCCTTGCGCGATCGTCATCGCAGCGCCCCGTCGGGATGGCGGCGACCTAAGGGTGATTGTCGCCCCTGTTACTCATGCGCCTCCTGGCGACCCCTCAGACTCTTTGGAACTTCCACCAACCGTGTGTCGGTCATTGGGCTTAGATGGTGGCCGCCATTGGCTGAGATTGGATGAGCTTAACCAGTTCTCATGGCCTGGCTATGACTTGCGAACAATTCCCGGCAAGCCCGGAATTTTTGCCTACGGCGTGCTTCCGCAATCGCTGTTTGAGCAAATTCGTCGATCCATTCTCGAGCGTCAAAGGGTCAAGGCATTGCGGATCCAGGGGCGGGACTAGGGCCGTGGTTGAGAGCAGTCATAGCTACAAGTACCGGCTGTTCTAAGGCCGCGATGGTCAGCGGATCGTTGGTTATGACAATGAGCGACCGAAGGATGATCATCGGCACGTTGACGGGGTGAAGGAACCCTATGTTTTCACCGGCATCGACGTGTTGGTGGGTGACTTCTTCGTCGAAGTGGAACGCAGGAGAGCGAAAAGAGAACAGCCACGATTCAAATCCGTAAAGATGATGCGAGCGTCCTTCGCGAGGCGCAGGCGGCGTTTGTTGAGGCTTGGGAGACCGGTTCCTCGGCGTCTGACCTATTCACCTTCTCATCTCCGGCTCAGCTGTTTTCGGTGTTGTCGCCGGAGCTTGATTGAGCGGTTGCAGGGGCTTGGGTGCGGTCAGTCCGCGCGGCTTGGCGCGGGCGCTGGGGCGCGATGTGAAGCGGGATGTGGGGATTTTGCTGGACTGGGGGCTGGTGGAATGGACGGCGGGGCGCAAGTTGATGGTGCCCTATGACGTGATCCATGCGGACTTTGATTTGAGGGCGGTGGAGTGAGGGGGAAGTTTTGTTGGTTGGCGCGCTTCTTGAGGATTGGTGGCCGCGATTGAGGCTGCTGAGTATAGGGTGGAGGCGGGTCTTTCCACCACTCATCCCGGCGGGATCTAGATGGCGAAACTCCGAGTCCTGCGGATGGTCCGTAATGGTGCATCACCGTTGAGCGGGAGCCTTATGATCTGGATACCGGCGGTATGAGCGGGAGTTGGCTCAATCGGGTTAGCCAGGCGAGGTAGCGACCTGAATGGCGGCGGGAGGTGCAGCCTTCTCGCGCACAGTTTGCACGGCCCTATTTGTTCTGCCAGAGTAGGTGCGGTTATCGATCTCGGGTCCTAGGGGCGCGGAGAATGGTAGATGGAGGCAGGTCGAAAGCCCGGCGCTTTAGCGCCTTTGTCAGCTATAGCTCTGAGGATGTTGCGTTCACGCGCCGTCTGCACAAGTGGCTTGAGACCTACCGATTGCCTCGCAGTCTGCGTTCTTCAACCGAGGGTTCACCGCCTGAGCGACTGAAGCCGCTATTCCGGGATATGGATGAACTCACGGCGTTTTACGATCTGACCACGGCTGTCCGTGATGCCCTGGCGCAGTCCGACTTCCTGATCGTTGTGTGCTCGCAGAACGCCGCGCAGTCTGAGTGGGTTGGGCGTGAGATCGAGTATTTCCGCGAGTTACGTGGTGATGGCCACATCCTGGCGGTGTTGATCGACGGCACTCCGGCCACAGCGTTTCACCCGGCCTTGCTAAAGGTCGCAGACGGTCGAACCCTCGAGCCGTTGGCTGCAGATTTCCGACCAGAAGGAGGTTCGCGGCGCTTGGCGATGTTGAAGCTGGTGGCGGCCCTGTCCGGCGCTGAGCTCGACCAGTTGATCCACCGCGATGCCCAGCGACAGCAGCGCCGCACCCTGGCCGTGGGTGCCGGGGCGATGGCGGCAGCGCTGGTGCTGGGGGGTTCTGACAACCTTGACCTTGGTGGCCCGCGCCGAAACCGAACGCAAACGGCAGCAGGCCGGCGGGCTCGTTGACAACATGCTGACCGATGTGCGGAAGAACCTTCAGCGGACCGGCCGACTGGATCAACTGGCAGCGGTGAACGAGAGTGCGATGGCCTATTTTCGCGGCCAGGACTTAGCCAAGCTTTCAGATGACGAATTGCGTCAGCGCGCCAAGCTTCTCCAAGCCATGGGCGAGGACGATGAGAAGCGCGGTAATCTGGAGAAGGCTCGCACGGTGTTTGTCGAAGCCCATCGGACGACAGCCAAGCTACTCGCGGCGAAACCCAACGATACCGCGCGCATCTTTGCCCATGCCCAGAGCGAGTATTGGGTGGGGTTCATCAATTGGCGGAACGGGGATGGCGCGGCGGCGCGGCGAGGGTTTGAGGCGTATGCGAAGTTGGCGCAGCGTTTGGTGGCGTTGGAGCCGGGCAATGACACCTGGCTGATGGAACGCGCCTACGCAAATGGAAATCTTGGAATGCTGGTCCTTCGACAGACTGCTGACGGTTCGTTATCTCGGCGTTACTTTCTGCTTGCACTGCAAGATAAGCAGACGATTGCACAGCATCAGCCGGGACAATCCGATCCACTTCGCGCGATCACCCAGACCTATGCGTGGATGGGTGATAGCCAACGATTAGAGGGAGATTTTGCCAATGCGTTGGCCAGTCGTCGCGCTCAGGAGAGCATAATAATCTCCCTGCTCAAGGTAACGCCCGCAGATATCGAGCTGCAGAGTGAGTTGCTGGGCTTGCAGTTGTCTTTGGCGAGGATCGAAGTAGATCGCGGGAACTTGCCGCAGGCGCTGGTACATCTTCAAAAGGGCGGAAAATCCGCTTCGGAACTCGCGCAGCGGGATCCCGGCAACAATGAGTTGGCGCGGCAACGGCGAATATTTGAACTCTTCGAGGCTCGGGTTTGGCTTAGTCTTCCGCCCCAGAAACGAACGCCTTCTGCCCAGGCGGTTCTAAGGACACTTGGAGATTGCCAGCCAACTTCCCGAACAGAATCGGATCGAGAGTTGGAGTCATTTTGCAAGGCGCTGTTAGTTCGAAAGCGCCGGGAAGAAGGGCGTAGTGAAGAAGCCGATCTATTGAGACAGTCCATTCTATCGGCTAAAACTTATCAAGCGGATTTACTAACGCCCACATGGGGCATCAATCTAAATCAAGAGTTGTTACCAATCACCCAAAAAATAAATTGAATCGGAGTCTTGCCATGAATCATACTCAATCAGTAATTGTATCAAGTTCAATAGCTGCCTTGAGCTTGGGAGGATTAGTAGGGGCGCTGATTGCCATTTTTATGATCGATCCAGATTCAGACATAAAACTCTGCGGTGCCAGTGACGGGCTGCCACCTGTAGTCTTTGAGACCACATTGACTGGAAACATCGATTTTAGAAATATTCAAGCCAAGACAATCGTCATGCCTGCAGATGTTGGCAATCCAAACGGAGATCCGAGCAATCCAAGTGACCCGCCCGTGGTTGTAAATCCGATGACGAGGCTCGATCTTAATTTAGATCTCGGGAACACTGGGACAAAGAAGAAATTGGCTCGTGTGATCTACAAGATTGAGGACTCGACTATAAAGTTTATAACAAAAGACAATTTGGGCGTCACCTCCGTCGACAAGAATGCCGGTATGTTTTGTTTGCGATCAGTTTCGGATAAATCGGTCGTTTTTGATGTTAAACTATTCAATGGTTCCGGGCCTAAGCCAAACTACGGGTCCTTTAATCTCAACGTGATTGTGCCGGACTCTGTTGAGCCCCAGAGGTTTACCACCCCATTGTCGATTGATCCGGAGGTAAAGAACCACGGGTAGGGCGTCGATAGCACTGGTCTAACTGGAAGAATCTGGGGGTCCGGCGCCTAACTTCCGGGCTTCGGCCCCCAGGGCGTGATCGCCACGGCCAGCCGCGTGGCCTTTGTCGAGTCCTGATCCGGTCGATGTGCAGCGCGCGTTTGCGGCGTCGCGGGGGTGGCGGTTTCCGATGGTCAGCCATGCGGGGGCAGAGTTTGCGGAAACGATGGGCTATCGCAAACCCGATGCGGCGCAGGGCGGCTGGTGGCCCGGGGTTTCGACCTTTCGGATGGAAGGCGGGCAGGTCGTGCGGCTGTCGGACACCAATCTGGGGCCGATGGACGACTTCAACGTCTATGACCACCTAATGGAACTGATTCCCGGCGGCGACGCGAATTTCACGCCGAAGTTTAGCTATGGGTAGGTTCGGCGTTCCACTGAAA
>JANPNB010000223.1:0-38284 GCA_031427275.1 Alphaproteobacteria bacterium
CGACCTCCAGGGCCCATCACCATGCGCCACGGCTTGAACTACTTCCTCGCCATCGCAAAGGGATGGAGCCTCAGAGCCGGAGATGTGTGAATCGCCTAGTCCCCTTCATGGGGAGGGACAGACCGCGGAGCGGTCAGGGTGGGGAAGTTTGAAGCTTCTAAGATCTCACCAGAATACCCCACCCGTCTGGCGCTTCGCGCCATCCACCCTCCCCATAAAGAGGAGGGATGATCTCCCTCGCGATTCCCTCTAAGAACACAGCATGAACCTTGATCCTGCCCTGCTGATTGCCGGACTTTGCCTGCTCCTGGCCGCCATCGCCTTCACTTGGGCGTTCATGGAGCGGGGCCGGGCCAACCGCGCCGAAGCCCGCGCCTACACACTCCAAGACGCCGCCGCCCGGGTGCGGGTGATCGAGGAAATAGGGGCCAAGAATGCTGCCCTGCTGCAAGGCGAGGCGGTCAGCGCCATTGCCGATCAGGTGCTGCGCCGCGCCGACGAAACCTTCCACAACCGCGAGCAACTGGCCCAGGCCCGGCTGGAGGCCCAGCTCAAACCCGTGGCCGAAACCCTGGCCAAGTTCCAGGAACAGGTCACCGCCGTCGAGAAATCCCGGGCCGAGGAAACCGGTGGCCTGAAGGAACAGATCGCCGCCCTGATGACCGCCTCGGCGGCCACGCAGGAGGAAACCCGCAAACTCTCCTCGGCCCTGCGGCGGGGTGCCGGTGTGCAAGGCCGTTGGGGCGAGCAGACCCTGCGCAATGTGCTGGAGGCTGCCGGGCTTTCCAAGCACTATGACTTCAGCGAACAGACCTCCACCGACACCGAGGAGGGTCGGCGCAGGCCCGACGTGACTGTGCGCCTGCCCGGTGGCGCAGTGTTCATCATCGACGCCAAGTGCTCACTCAACGCCTTCCTCGAGGCGCAAGACGCCGGGGACGAGGCCACCCGTGAGGCATGTTATGTCCGCCACGCCGCCAGCGTGCGTGCCCACGTCCAAGGGCTGTCGGCCAAGGCCTATTGGGATCAGTTCGAGGCCTCGCCCGACTTCGTCGCCATGTTCATTCCCGGCGACAGCTTCCTGGCCGCGGCCCTGGACCGGAACCCTGAGCTGATGACCGAGGCCATGGACAAGCGCGTCCTGGTCGTCACGCCGACCACCCTGTTCGCGCTCTGCAAAGCCGTGGTCTATGGCTGGCGGGTCGAGGAACAGGCCGCCAATGCCCAGGAGATCGGCAAGCTGGGACGCGAGCTCTATAAGCGCCTCTCGGTCATGGGCGGTCATGCGGCGGCGGTGGGCAAGGCGCTGGATCAGGCGGTCGGTAAATACAATGCCTTTGTCGGCTCCCTAGAGTCTCAGGTCCTGACCCAAGCCCGGCGATTTGAGGACCTCAAGGTCGATCACGAGGGCAGCGAACTGCCGGAGCTGGCCCAAGTCCAGACGGCCACACGCGCCCTCTCAAAGCTCTCCGCCGAGGAGGATGAGACCCCGACAACGAATGTCGCCGCCTTGACGCGCTTGGGCCGCTCACCTACCTGAGCGCCATGGCTTTGCGCGAAATTTTGGTCGTTCCCGACCCCATCCTGAAACAGATCTCCAAGCCGGTGGAAACCGTGGACGACGATCTGCGGGCCCTGATGGATGACATGCTGGAGACCATGTATGACGCGCCGGGCATTGGTCTGGCCGCCATTCAGGTCGGCGTCGCCAAGCAGGTGATCGTCATGGATCTGGCCAGAGAAGACGAACCACCGGCCCCCCGCTATTTCGTCAACCCGCAAATCCTCTGGGCCTCTGACAATACGGCACCCTATGAAGAGGGCTGTCTGTCGGTTCCGGAAATCTATGACGAAGTCGAACGCTCAGCCGAGGTCAAGATCAAGTACCTCGACTACCACGGCAAGGAAGTGACTGAGGATGCCGAAGGCCTCTATGCCGTCTGCATCCAGCACGAAATGGACCACCTCAAGGGCGTGCTCTTTATCGACTACCTGTCGCGGCTAAAGCGCGAGCGGGCTGTGGCCAAGGTAAAGAAGCTGGTCAAGGCGGCCTAACCCTTTTCGGGGTGCAGCCGATAGATCGTCCAGCTCTCGCCAAGCGGCGGATGGCGGCCCGGCTCAAGCAGCACATGAACCCAGCCGGTCACCAAGCCGCCGCCCATCGGGGTCAGCTGGGTGTCAAAAAAAGCGAGATCCTTGCCGCTTGTATAGGCCTCGGCTAGGCGAGCGCTCAGCCAGAGATCAAAGCTATCGATCAGGTCAAGGGCGTCGTGTCCGTCGCGGTCGGCGAGGCCCTGCACAGAAGTCCGCCACATATGATTTGCCTTCAACTCAGCCCCGCTGAACACCGTCAAATCTAGTCGAACACCCTCAATGCCGAGCAAAGAGGCATGGTGAACTTCGATTCACCGTGATCTAGTCTCAGGCCATGATCGACAACTCCCAACTCACCGCCCGCGCCCTTAATGTGATGTCGACGCTGATCGGTTTCGACACCACCTCGCGCCACTCCAATCTGGCCCTGATCGCCTGGGTGGAGGCCTATCTTGACGACCTGGGTGCGACCCACCGCAGAGTTCCCAATGCCGATGGAACAAAGTCGAACCTGATCGCAACGCTGGGGCCGAGCCTTGAGGGCGGCGTGGTCCTGTCGGGCCATACCGATGTCGTGCCCGTGGATGGTCAGGCTTGGACCTCTGATCCCTTCGTGGTGACCCGCCGCGGGGACCGGCTCTATGGACGCGGGACCTGCGACATGAAGGGCTTCTTGGCCCTGGCCCTGGCCGCAGCGCCAGACATCCTAGCAGCCGGACCTAAGCGCCCCGTCCACTTGGCGTTCTCCTATGACGAGGAAATCGGCTGTCTGGGTGCCCCTGAGATGATCGCCACCATCACCCGTGAATTGCCCAGGCCAGCCCTGGTTGTTGTCGGTGAGCCCACCAATATGGAAGCCGTGCGCGGTCATAAGGGTATCTCGACCTACCGGGTCACCGTGAACGGACACGAAGCCCATTCCAGTATGACTCATCTGGGCAACTCAGCCATCATGTCGGCGGTCAAGTTGATGGCTTATTTGAGCGATCTTGCCGCCAAACTGGAGCGTGAGGCCGATCCGGCTTCCACCTTCACGCCGAAACACCCAACCCTGACGATCGGCTTGGTCAACGGGGGCACGGCTGGCAACATCTTGGCGCGGGAGTGCTCGTTTCTGTTCGACCTGCGCTGCCAGGCGGGCTTCGTGCCAGACCAAATCCTCGCTGGGTTTTTCGCAGAAGTTGCGGCCATGGACGCCGATCTTAAGGCCCGGTTTGCCGACTGCGGCGCACGGGTGACGCGCCACGCGAACGTGCCGCCCCTAAGCCCGGAAATCGATGGCGTGGCAGAAGCCTTTGCCCGCCGCTTGACCGGTGATAATGGCCCAGCCCGCGTGGTGGCCTATGCCGCAGAGGCCGGGCAGTTTCAGCATGCCGGCTTCTCAACGGTGATCTGCGGGCCAGGCTCGATCGACCAAGCCCATCAACCCGACGAATATGTCGAAGTTTCCCAAATGGAGCGCGGCGCGGCCTTTATGACCCGCCTGATCGACTGGGCGGCCACGGGCGAATAACGGCGCGGCGCAGCAGCAGGTCGAGCGGGTTCCAGGCCATAGCCTTGGCGATCTCCCACGATCCGACCTTGCGCGTCGCCTGGGCTTCCCGCCGCGCCGCCAGCGCAAGGTCGATCCCCTTGATACCCGCCACCAGCCCTCGCCAAGGTGCGGCGAACTCGCCCCGCATGGCATGGCGAGCAAACAGCGTGACCGTCGCCAAGATGTGCAAGGGCAAGCTGAGCCAAAACAAGACTGGTGGCGTGTCCTTAATGTAGACCCACAGGCGGTTGCGGGTACCGTGAAAGACCGCGAAATCAGAGCGCGGCCCGCCAGACGCCGTGCCACCGTGGTGGTGCACAATGGCGTCGGGGATCAACAGGGTGGATCGACCCGCCAGCCGCAGCCGAAAGCCAAGATCAACATCTTCGCCGTAGCAAAACAATCGCTCGTCAAATCCGCCCATGGCCTCAAAGAGCTGCCGCGAGATCAGCATGGCCCCGCCGCAGGCAGAGAACACCTCACCGGGCGGAAGCGGACCGGGATCAGGGTGGCCGTATCCACCGCGATAAGGAAATCCACAGACCGACATGACGTCGCCCAGGCCGTCCAACCGACCCGAGCCGTCAGCCAGCAATTGGCGTGAGGTGAAGCATCCGACCTGCGGAAACGCCTGCGTCGCCGCCATTAATCGTTCGAGCCAGTCGGGTTTCGCCAAGGCATCAGGGTTGATCAAGGCCAGCCATTGGCCTTGGGCGTTCCGGGCCGCGAGATTATTGCCAGCCGCGAAACCGAGATTGGCCCCCGCAGCGATCTGTCGCACATCGGGAAATCTCAATGCCACAGCCTGGGGTGCGCCGTCGCTCGACGCGTTGTCGACCAAGATCACCTCATGATCGGCAAAGGTCTGGGAACGAATAGCGGCCAAACAGTCGGCCAAAAGCGGTCCACTTTCGTAGGCCACCACCAAAACCGACACCTTTGGCGCAGGGTTGGGCTTGTCTTTCGCGCCGTCTCGCGCCATCGCTCCCCTTACTCCACGTCTCTGAGGTTCTATGACGACCATAACGCCGCTGGCCATCCCCGAGGTCTTGCTTATCACGCCCAAGCGGCATGGCGATGCCCGGGGTTGGTTCTCTGAAAGCTGGAGCCGAAAAACCTTCCTGTCGCTCGGTCTAGATCACGACTTCATGCAGGACAATCAGGCCTTCAACGCTAAGGCGGGCACTGTGCGAGGGCTGCACTTTCAACAAACACCCCATGCCCAAGCCAAACTGGTACGGGTGTTGTCTGGCGCAATCTTCGACGTGGCGGTGGATGTTCAGGTGGGGTCACCCACCTATGGCCGTTGGGTGGGTGCGGAGCTGACGGCGTCAGGCGGCGAGCAACTTCTGGTGCCGCGTGGATTTGCCCACGGCTACGTCACCTTGGTCGACGACACCATGCTGGCCTACAAGGTCGATGGCGAATACGCGCCGGCCACTGAAGGCGGCGTGCTGTGGAACGATCCAGACTTGGCCATCGACTGGCGGCTGCCAGGGATTGAGGCAACCCTTTCAGACAAAGACTTGGTATTGCCGCGCCTGCGCGACATGGCTCCGGCGAAATTCTAGGACCATGCCCCAGAGCCGGGAACTGCTGGACATCCTGGCCCTCGAGGCCATCGACCTGGACCTCTATCGCGGGGTGACCCCCGACGATGACCGAAACCGCAGGATCTATGGCGGCCAGGTGGTGGCTCAGGCCTTGGCGGCCGCCTATCGCACTATCGAGGGGCGCCATTGCCACTCCATGCACGCCTATTTCATTCGACCCGGCGACCCGAATATCCCGATCCTTTTTCAGGTAGACCGCGCCCGCGACGGCGGTTCATTTGCTGTGCGGCGCGTGGTGGCCATCCAGCACGGCAAGCAAATCTTCAATCTGGCGGCATCGTTCCAAACCCCAGAAACGGGGTTCGAGCATCAAATTCCCATGGATGATGTGCCGCCGCCCGAGGGCCTGAAGAATGAAGAGGAACTCCGCGCCGAGGCAGGTCTAGCTCCGGAGAGCCGACGAATTTGGCCGGTGGAAGTCAGGTCCTGCAATCCCCGACCCCATGGCACCTCCGAAATCCTTGAACCCATTGACCGGTGTTGGATCCGCGCGCGCCACTCGGTGGGCCCCGAGGTCCCGGCCAATCAGTGCGCACTAGCCTATGCCTCGGACATGACCCTGCTCGACGCTTCCCTGCGCCCTCATCCGGTCAATTGGGAGTCGGGCAAGCTCCAGGTTGCCAGCCTCGATCACGCGCTCTGGTTCCACAAGCACTCAGACTTCAGTGAGTGGCACCTCTATGTGCAGAACAGTCCGTCAGCCTCCGGTGGACGTGGCTTCAATCGCGGCTCGATCTTCACCCGCGACGGCGTGCTGGTGGCCTCGGCCGCACAAGAGGCCCTTATCCGCTATCGTGAGTAAGTCTTAACTTGCGCTCGCCCGGGTTTGACCACTCATTAGCTGCCCTGCCGCGAACGGCAACCCGACCGGAGTAGCGAATTGACCAAGACATTTCCGGCTGGCGGAAGACTTTCCCTAGCAACGATCTTGGCCTTTGCCTCCACCAGTTTCCCCATGGGGGCCCTTGGCATCGCGATCGCGGTCTATCTGCCGCCCTACATGGCCAGCCACATCGGGGTCAGTCTGGCTGCGGTGGGCGCGGCTTGGATGATCGTCCGGCTGGTGGATATCGTGGTTGACCCCATTCTCGGGGTCTTCATGGATCGCACCCGGACGCCTCTGGGACGTTACCGTGTCTGGATGATCCTCGGCGCGCCGATCTTGATGGTCGCCACCTACGCCCTGTTCCTAGCGCCCAAGGGGATCGACAGTTTTTATCTGATTGGCTGGCTGTTGGTGCTCTATCTCGCCACATCGATCCTGGGTCTTGGTCACTCGGCTTGGGGTGCCACCCTCTCCACCGAGTACCATGAGCGCAGCCGGGTTTTTGGCGTCCTTGCGGCCGTCGGCGTGATGGGCGCTGTCTTGGTTCTGATCTTCCCAATCATCGCGGGTAATCTCGGCCGTTCGGCGGCCCAAGGCGTCCAGGACATGGGCTGGTTTGTGATTATCACCACGCCGCTGGCCGTGGCGCTCTGCACGATCCGCACGCCAGAAACCATCCGCGCCGACATCGGAAAACATCAATTCCGGATGCGCGACTATTGGGGCCTGATCATCAAGCCTGACCTTATGCGGCTCTATTTAGCTCAAATCGCTTTGACCCTCGGCCCGGGGTGGATGAGCGCGCTCTACGTGTTCTTTTTCACCCAAGGTTTGGGCTATTCCTCGGAGGTCGCCTCGGGTCTGTTGCTGCTCTACATACTGGCGGGCATCGTTGGCGCGCCCCTGACCGCCCGACTGGCGCAGTCCATCGGCAAACATCGCACCTTGATGGTCACGACCACGGCCTATTCGCTGGGCCTCTGCACTCTCCTTCTGATCCCCAAGGGCAATGCGCTGGCGGCCCTGGCACCGATGTTTTGGTGCGGCTTCATGGCATCAGGCTTCGACCTCATGATTCGCGCGATGTTGGCCGACGTTGCCGACGAAGTCCGTCTGGAGCAGGGCAAGGAGCGCCTGAGCCTGATCTATGCCCTGAACAGCTCGGCGGCAAAAATCGCGGCGGCCTTTTCAATTGGCCTCACCTACCCCCTCCTGGCCCAACTCGGTTTCGTAGCCACGGAGGGCTTCAGAAATTCGCCTGAGGCCATTGAGCGCCTCAAGTGGGTCTATATCGCCGGCCCGATTTTCTTCGTGATGTTAGGGGGTGCCTGCGTCGTCGGGTGGAAACTCGACGAAGCCCGACATGCCGAAATCCGCAAAGAGCTTGAACGGCGTGACTTGGCCGAGGATGCCGCGTTCGATGGGGCTCCGATCCTGGAAAGCATCACCTCAGAGCCCGCCAATGTGGTTGTAGATCGCGACTGACCCAGCGTCACAGTTTTCTAGCCGCGCGATCCGTGACAGCGTGGGGACTGGATCGGTCCACAGGTGATCGATCCGCAAGGAATTCAAATGAGCGGTATCATTCTCCACCACTACGACGCGTCGCCTTTCTCCGAAAAGGTACGCGTCATGCTGGGCCTGAAGGACCTCGCCTGGTCCTCTGTGCTCACGCCCAGCATGATGCCCAAGCCCGACTTGGTGCCATTAACCGGCGGCTATCGCCGCGCACCGGTCATGCAGATTGGGGCCGATATCTACTGTGACAGCCAATTGATCCTGGCCGAGATAGAGCGCCGGGCACCCAAGCCGCAGACGGCCCAAGGTCTAGGATGGGCGGTCAATCTCTGGGCCGACAAACTGTTCTTCCAGGCCACCGTACCGATCATCTTCGCCGAAATCGGCCATATGACCCCCAAGGCCTTCTTCGAGGATCGCGAGAAGATGTCGGGGCGCCCGTTCGACATCGACGCCATGAAAAAAGGGGCACCCCCTATGAAGGGCCAATGGCGCGGTCACGCCGCCTGGATTGAACAGGGTCTGGCCAGTTCGCCGTTCCTGACCGGGCGGGCCCCGGGCTTGGTCGATATTGCCGCCTATATGAATATCTGGTGGCTGGGCGGCGCATTGCGCGAAACCTATGCAGAATTGACCGAGGGTTTCGTTCATCTCCCGGCGTGGCGTACCCGCATGAAGGATATCGGCCACGGCACCCGAACTGAGATCTCCGGGCAGGCGGCGCTAGATATAGCCCGTGATAGTGACCCCGGCTTGGCGCCCCAACATGACGCGCATGATCCCATTGGGCTGGAGCCCGGCGCCCCGATCGTCGTCATGGCCGATGACTATGGTCGTGACCCCATCGCAGGAACCCTCGTTGCGGCCAATTCGGAGCAAATTGTTCTGGCCCAGGATGTCCCTGGTCTCGGTCGCCTGAACCTACACTTCCCCCGCACCGGCTACATCGCCGTGTCTGCCGCATGACCCAATAGGAGATATCCATGGAAGATCGCATTCAAGTTACGATCACCGACGGCGTAGCCGACGTCCGTATGGTGCGCGTCGATAAGATGAACGCCCTTGACGATGCCATGTTTCAAGCCCTGATTGATACCGGTGAACGTTTGAAGACCGAGCCCGGTGTCCGGGCCATTGTGCTGTCGGGCGATGGTCGCAGCTTCTGTGCTGGCCTGGACATGGGCAATTTCGCCAAG
Organism: Alphaproteobacteria bacterium; assembly: GCA_031427275.1. Classification (GTDB taxonomy): domain Bacteria; phylum Pseudomonadota; class Alphaproteobacteria; order Caulobacterales; family Caulobacteraceae; genus Phenylobacterium. The sequence continues at coordinate 8,782 of JANPNB010000223.1, forward strand.
ATGGCCGAAGGGCCTCGCAAGGCTAGCGCTGGCGATGTGTTGCTGACCCCCAAGCGGACGCAGGGTGGCTCGAACCGCGCGCAACACGCCGTGATGGTTTGGCGTGAGCAAACTGTGCCGGTCATTGCGGCCATTCATGGCGTCGCCTTGGGTGGCGGGTTCCAATTGGCACTAGGCGCGGACATGCGGTTCGTGACCCCCGACGCCAAGATGGCCGTGCTTGAAATTAAGTGGGGCCTCATCCCCGACATGGCTGGTTTGGTACTGATGAAACGATTGGTGCGTGACGATGTGGCGCGCGAATTGACCTACACCGGAAGGGTGTTCACGGGAGAGGAAGCCCTAAAGCTCGGGTTCGCCACCCGTGTCTGTGCAGACCCCCGCGCAGAAGCTCTCGCCCTAGCCACCGAGATCGCGTCGAAAAACCCTGCCGCGATTCGCGCCGGCAAGCGTCTGCTCGACATGGCCCACGACGCTGATCCGCATGCCATCCTGTTATTGGAGAGCAAGGAACAGGGCGCTTTGATCGGCTCGCCCAATCAGATCGAGGCGGTGCTGTCGAACATGCAAAAGCGCACAGCCGTCTACGCCGACTGACCATGACCAGGCTATATCACTGCGCCGATGCTCGATCTTTCCGGGCCTTGTGGGCCTTGGAAGAACTGGGGCTGCCCTATGAACTCAAGCTCCTGCCGTTCCCCCCTCGGGTCCTGGCGCGGGATTATCTGAAAGAAAACCCGCTCGGGACCATCCCTCTGCTGGTGGACGGCGAGACGCGGATGACAGAGTCAGCGGCCATCGTACAGTATCTGGCCACCCGCGACGGTCCTTCTGTGCTGTCTGTGGAACCCGGGGACCCCGCCTACGGTGCTTGGCTAAACGGCCTGCACTACGGCGAGGCAACCCTGACTTTTCCCCAAACTCTGGTGCTGCGCTATACCCGGCTAGAGCCCAAGGAACGCCGCAATCCCCAGGTGGCCGAGGACTATGGCAAGTGGTTCATCGCGCGGCTGCGGGGTCTTGAGGCCAAGTTGGCCCAGTCCGATTGGTACTGTGCTGAGCGTTTCACGGGGGCGGATATTTCGGTCGGCTATGCGCTGTTGCTGGCCACAACCCTGAACCTAGACGGTGGGTTTAGTCCGGCGATCGTCGACTACTGGTCGCGTTTGCAGGCTCGCGATGGGTTCCAAGCCGCCAAGCGGTCGCAGGCCTCTGAGACCACTCCGGATTGGCAGTCCTAACCTAACAACCGCCAAGCTATGCGGGTTGTCCCTGGTCGCGGCCCCCTATAGGTTGGGGTTCTGTCTCCATTTCGTCCGAAGGACCCGCCGCCCCCCATGAGCGACGCCGAAAAACGCACCTTCACTGATGAGGAGGCTCTGAGCTTCCACCGGTACCCGACGCCCGGGAAGATCGCTATTGTGGCCACCAAGCCCATGGCCACCCAGCGCGACCTCTCGCTGGCGTATTCGCCAGGCGTGGCTGTACCTGTCTTGAAGATCGCAGAAGATCCTGAGGCGGCCTACGATTACACCTCCAAGGGCAACCTGGTGGCGGTGATCTCCAATGGTACGGCCATTCTGGGTCTCGGTAATCTGGGGGCCCTGGCGTCAAAGCCCGTCATGGAGGGCAAGAGCGTCCTGTTCAAACGTTTTGCCGATGTGGACTCCATCGACATTGAGGTCTCGGCCACCGACCCCGACGAAGTCATCACAGTGATCAAAAACATCGGCGTTACCTTCGGCGGGATCAATCTGGAGGACATCAAGAGCCCAGAGTGCTTCCGCATCGAGACCGAGCTGCAAGAGCTCCTCGACATTCCGGTATTTCACGATGACCAGCACGGCACGGCAATCATCTCGGCGGCTGGGCTAATCAATGCCTGCGCCATTACCGGGCGTGAGTTGAAAGACGTTAAGATTGTGCTCTGCGGTGCCGGTGCCGCCGGTATCGCCTCGCTAGAGCTCATGAAGGCCATGGGCGTGGCCCACAGCAACTGCATCGCGGTGGATAATACCGGCGTGATCTACCGCGGTCGCTCCGAGGGTATGAACCAATGGAAGTCGGCCCATGCCGTCGACACTGACAAGCGAACCTTGGCCGAGGCCATGGTCGGGGCTGACGTGTTCCTAGGCCTATCGGTCAAGGGCGCGCTGACCCAGGACATGGTGAAATCCATGGCCCCAAATCCGCTAATCTTCGCCATGGCCAATCCCGACCCGGAAATCACACCGGAGGAGGTTCACGCCGTACGCCCCGACGCCATCGTCGGCACCGGGCGATCGGACTATCCCAATCAAGTCAATAACGTGCTGGGCTTCCCCTACATCTTCCGTGGCGCGCTTGATGTGCGGGCCCGGCGGGTGAACATGGAGATGAAGATCGCCTGCGCTAACGCTCTGGCCCAGTTGGCCCGCGAGGATGTGCCTGACGAGGTCGCTGCCGCCTATCACGGGGTGCAGCTGAAGTTTGGCCCGGAATACATTATCCCCAGCCCCTTCGACCCGCGGCTGATGTCCTATATTCCGCCCTTCGTCGCTCAGGCGGCGATGGATACCGGTGTGGCCCGCAAGCCTATCCCGGACATGGATGCCTACCGCGCCTCCCTTGCGCAACGCCTCGATCCCACAGCAGGCTTCCTGCAGAAACTTCAGGGTGCGGTACTCAAAGGCCCCAAGAAACGCATCGTCTTTGCAGAGGGTGAAGAGCCCAGCGTCATCCGCGCCGCCTACGCCTTTGAGAACGCAGGACTGGGTCACGCCCTTCTGGTCGGTCGCGAAGAGCTGGTCCGCCAGAATATGGTGATCGCAGGCCTCGACCCCGCTGAGACCACCCTGGAAATCATCAATGCCCGGATGTCGGATCATAATCCTCAATTCGTGGACTTTCTTTATGCCCGCCTGGCGCGCCAAGGATTTCTACGCCGCGACGTCCAGCGATTGATCAATCAGGATCGAAATTCCTTTGCCGCCTCGATGCTGGCCCTCGGCCACGCTGACGGCATGGTGACCGGCGTTACGCGCTCCTACGATCAGGTCCTGGAAGAGGTGCTCCACGTCATCGATCCGGCCCCCGATGGTCGGCTGATGGGCATGAGCGTGCTGCTGGCCAAGAGCCACACCCTGTTCATCGCCGACACCAACATCACCGAAATGCCTGAGGCCGATGAGCTCGTCGAAATCGCCATGCAAGCGGCCCGCGCGGTTAAGGTGCTGGGCTACACGCCACGCCTAGCCTTCATGTCCTATTCCACCTTCGGCAACCCCATGGGTTTGCGCTCCGAAAAGGTGCGTGAGGCTGTTGCCATGCTCGACGACATGGACGACATCGACTTCGAATATGAGGGCGAGATGCCGCCCGAGGTGGCGCTCGATCCTGAACGGCGCGCCAGTTATCCCTTCATGCGCCTGACCGGTCCGGCCAATGTGCTGATCATGCCCGCCATCCATTCGGCAGCAATTTCGACCCAGCTGGTTCAGGCACTTGGGGCTGCCACCGTGATCGGCCCCATCCTGCTGGGTCTGCAAAAATCCGTCCAAATCGCGCCCCTATCGGCCTCAGTGTCCAAGATCTTGCAAATGGCCACCTTGGCTGCCTTTGAGCGGGACGTGACGGAGGCTCAGCTTTGAACCTGGGCTCAACCCTAAACTAACGGATCGCGCACCAGCTGGAGAGGTGGACGATCCGTCGTCCCCTCTCTCAATAACTGGAACCCCACGCGTGAGCACTCTCAGTATCGGCATCGATTTCGGCACCACCAACACAGTCGTCGCCTTGGCTGGAGCGGAGGGCCCGGCTGTGGTGGCTAGGTTTCCAGCCCCAGAAGGCGACATCTTTGCCTTCCGCTCGGCTCTGTCGTTCAACGCGCCCGCCGATCGGCCCCGCGAACGTACCGTCGAAGCCGGCCCATGGGCTATTGAGGCCTACGTCGAGGATCCTCTGGAAACCCGGTTCATCCAGTCCTTTAAGAGTTTTGCCGCCTCGGCCAGCTTCACCGAAACCCAGATCCTGGGTCGCCGTTACGTGTTCGAAGACATGCTTTCGGCCTTCCTGCTCAAACTGCGCGATCACGCGGGATCGACCCTGGCTGATCTGCCCAAGCGAGTAATCGTTGGCCGACCTGTCACCTTCGCCGGTGCAGCCCCCAATGAAGACCTAGCTCTGGCGCGCTATGAAACCGCCTTCGCGCGTCTGGGCTTTACTGAAATCCTCTATGCCTATGAACCGGTCGGCGCAGCCTTCTTCTTTGCCCGAGACCTTACCGAAGACGCCACCGTGCTGGTGGGGGATTTCGGCGGCGGGACCAGCGACTTTTCGATCATTCGCTTCACCCGCCAGAACGGCGAAATAAGGTCCACGCCCTTGGGCCGCTCCGGCGTTGGCGTCGCCGGAGATGCCTTCGACTACCGGATCATCGACAATCTGGTCTCACCAGCCTTGGGGAAGGGCTCGACCTATTCGACTTTCGGCAAGACCCTGCCGATTCCCAATCGCTACTATTCGGCCTTCGCCCGCTGGGACCAATTGGCGTTGATGCGCGCCAGCCGCGATATGCGCGAAATCCGCAAACTGGTGCGAGAGGCTAATGAGCCCGACAAGATCGCGCGGCTGGTGGAAACTCTGGACGAAAACTATGGCTACCAGCTCTATCGTTCGGTCAGTCGTCTCAAGGAGGCGTTGTCGGTAAACGAGGTCGCCGACTTTCACTTCGCAGCCGGCAGCATTGCGCTCGAACGACAGGTAAGGCGTTCAGAGTTCGAAAGTTGGATAGCCCCCGAGCTGGCTCGGATCGAAACCGCTGTCGATGCAGCCCTCACCGATGCCAAGCTGACCTGCGACAATATCGACCGCGTCTTCCTGACCGGGGGATCCTCACTGGTCCCCGCCGTCCGCGACATCTTCAGCCGCAGGTTCGACCCGGCCAAGATCGAGACCGGCAGCGAACTGGAATCCATCGCCTCAGGCCTCGCCCTCATGGGCCGAGAGCGAGACCTGGAGCGGTGGTGCCGCCGGGCATAGAGCACGAGCCGATTAAGTGGGTACCGGTTTATAGCAAGAGCGTGCGACCCAACAAAGACTTAGAGCCCCGTTTCGGTTTCAACGAAACGGAGCAGGCTCTAACCTACCAATTCTCGCAAGGCCGCGTTGGCGATGGTCAGCTTGGCAAAGGTCCAGGGACCGCCTGCCGCCTCGATATCCTCCACCGCGCGATGCGCCGCACCCGTGGCTTCCCGGCGTAGGGCGCACCATGAGTTCACTGCGTCCTTGGCATGTTCGCCGTCTTGGCCCGCCTGTTGGCTGCCAGAGAAGGCCATGATGGTCCGTGTCAGCGCCGCTTGTTCCGCCAACAAATCTTCCATCAGGCGCCTGATCGCGGTGCGTTCGAACTTGTCGGTCGCCCGGAAATCTCCCGCCGCGGCACGTAACCGGTCAAAGGCGAAAAACTCGCCCACCTTGTGATAGAGCCTGGCTACATGGCCCAGCTGCCAGCTTGACCCCTCGGCAAGATCAACCAAGTCAATGGCCGTGGTCAGAGGTTCGATATTGGCGACCTGACCAGCTAGGCCCCTAGGCGCACCCGCCGCGATCAGCTCCGTAGTCTGCGCTGCCACGCGCCTTTGTTCGACGGGCGATAGGACATCCGACCCTAGCTTGCGCAGGGTAGCCGTCCCCGGCCCGTAGCGATCAATCAGCGCACGAACCCCTAGACCCTCGCGAGCCGCCCGGCGGGCAAGCCAGAAGGTCTCGCCCCGCAAGGTGTAGACCAACGCCCGATAGAGCGCCATTTGGCCGCCAGAGGAGACCTCGCGGGTCACCTGAGCATCTAAACCAGACACCGCATCCCAAAGCTTAGGTAGATCAAGCACGGCCTTGGCCGCTTCATAGCCAATCACAAAGGCTTTCACGTCGCAGGACGCCGCCGACATCAGTCGCGACGGAAACGACGGTCCACACCGATTGATCACGTCATTGGACACCACCGTTGCGATGATCTCACGACGCAGGCGATGGCGTTTGAGCACCTCGGCATGCTTGGCCAGACCCTTGGGGAAATAGTTCACAAGGGTGGCTTCAAAGAAAGGATCGTCGGGAGCCGCCGAACCCACGATGTCCTGAGACAATTCCAGCTTGCCATAGGCCAGTAAAACCGCCTCTTCTGGACGCGCCAAGCCCCGCCCTGCCTGTTTTCGCTCTGCCATCAGGATGGCGTCCGGCAAGCCCTCAACAGTTCGGTCTAGCCTGCCCTCAGCTTCCAATCCCGCCATGAAACGGCCCTGCGCATCCAGGTCACCCTTGGCGTCGAGGTCCATCAAAGACAGGGCCAGTGTCTGATCATAATTGTGATCCAGCACATGGCTGGCCACGTCGTCGGTCATGGATTTCAGCAGCTTATTGCGCCTGGGCCTGTCCAGTACGCCGGTCCGCTCAAGCATTCCCGTGGCGATCTTGATGTTGACCTCATGGTCAGAGCTATCGACCCCGGCGCTGTTGTCGATGGCGTCGGTATTGATCCGACCGCCAGCCAGCGCAAACTCGATGCGGCCGGCTTGGGTCAGGCCCAGATTAGCCCCTTCACCCACCACCTTGACCCGCAGATCGCCGCCATTGACCCGCTGGGCGTCGTTGGTCTTGTCGCCGGCCTGAGCGTGGCTTTCGCTCTTGGCCTTCACATAGGTTCCGATGCCGCCAAGATAGAGAAGTTCCGCCGGTGCCCTGAGGATAGCCGTAAGAAGCTCGGTTGGGGTGACGCTCTCTGCCGTGAGCTCCAGCATCGCCCGCACTTCCTTCGACAGCGGGATGGACTTCAGACTGCGCGGGAAGACCCCGCCGCCTTTGGAAATCTTCTTACGGTCGTAATCGTCCCACGATGACCGCGGCAGGACGAACATCCGGGCCCGCTCAGCATGCGACGACGCCGGATCAGGATCGGGATCTAGGAAGATGTGTCGGTGATCAAAGGCCGCGAGCAGTTTGGTCTGTTTGCTGAGCAACATCCCATTGCCGAACACATCGCCCGACATGTCACCGACACCCACCACGGTGAAGGGCTCAGCCTGAATGTCCTTGCCCAGCTCGCGGAAGTGACGCTTGACGGCCTCCCAAGCTCCACGGGCGGTAATACCCATCACCTTGTGGTCATAGCCCACCGAACCCCCAGAGGCGAAGGCATCGGAGAGCCAAAACCCGTAGCTGTCGGCAATCCCATTGGCGATGTCGGAGAAGGTCGCCGTCCCCTTGTCGGCGGCGACCACCAGATAGGGATCGTCTCCATCGTGAACCACCACATGTTTGGGATGGATCACCTTGCCGTCCGGCGTCAGGTTGTCAGTTATGTCCAGCAAACCCTGCAGAAAGGTCGTGTAGGCACGGATCCCCTCGGCGCGAATCGCGTCCTGACTACCGCCCTTTGGCAATTGCTTGGGATAGAAGCCGCCCTTGGACCCGACCGGAACAATGACCGCGTTTTTGACTTGCTGCGCCTTGACCAGACCCAAGACTTCCGTCCGGAAATCGTCTCGTCGATCACTCCAGCGCAGACCGCCCCGCGCCACCGGGCCGAACCGCAGATGCACACCCTCCACATGGGTCGCCCAGACAAAGATCTCGCGATAAGGCTTGGGCAGCGGCAAGTCCGCCAGTTCCGGCGAGGCCACCTTGAAGCTGATATAGGGCTTGGCTAGGCCATCTGATCCAGTCTGGTAATAGTTGGTCCGCTGGATGGCCCCAACCAACAGCGCGATCCGACGCAGGGCCCGGTCATCGTCCAGGCTCTCGACCTTTTGCAGGGCTTCGGTGATCTCGTCCATCACTTCGGTCGCCTGGGTTCGCCGTTTGGCGAGATCAACCTTTGAAGCCGGGTCAAACTTGGTTCTGAACAGATCAAGGATCAGACGTGTGACCCCCGGATGGGCTGAAAGGGCGGCTTCCTGAACCCGCTGGCTAGGATCAAGGCCCGACTGTTGGCGATGCCGCGCCAAGGCGCGGATCAAAGCTGCCTCGCGCCACGACATCGAGAGCTCAAGCACCAGGCGATTGAACCCGTCGTTTTCCGTGTTGCCCGTCCAGACCGCAGTGAAGGCATCCTCGAAGGCGTGCCGGACGTCCTCAAACCTCAAACGCTCGCCTTGTTCGTCAAGCAAATCGAAGTCATGGATCCAGACAGGCTTCTGGTCCTTACATTGGATCGGTGAACCCGTGGCCGCCATGGCCTTCAGGCCCATGTTTTCCAGCACCGGCAAGACATCGGCCAAGGGTGCCGGACCCCCGACACGGTAGAGTTTGAAACGAAACTGCGTGGTTAAATCGCCGTCCTTGCGATAGGCGCGAACCCTGACAGCCTCTTCGGGTCGCATCGCATCGATGACGGCTAAGTCGGCAAGGGCCTCGGATACGTCATAGGTATCGCGGTATCCGGCAGGGAAGGCCTCGCCATACCGCGCCAAGATGTCAGTGACCACAGCGGTGGGTCGCCCCGTGGCACGTACACCTTCAGAGAAGCGATCCTCCCAGGTTCGGGCAGCCGCAGCGATGTCACGCTCGACTGCAGCGAGATCAGGGTCGTTGTGTTCGCCAGGCGTGAACCCAATGATGAAGTGCACCCGAGCCAGGGGCGCATCGGAAAAGTGCGGATAATAGGCCGATATCCGCCCGCCATAGGCCTTGGCAAGCATCGTCCCAGCCTTGGCGCGTAGCTCTGAATCATAGCGCTCCCGCGGCACATACATCATCACTGAGGCGAACCGATCATAGGTATCGCGGCGCTCAAACAACCGGACACGGGGACGATCATAGAGATGAAGCGTCGCCTGTGAAATCGCCAGAAGGTCGGTCTCTGAGGCCTGAAACAGTTCATCGCGTGGATGGTTCTCGACGATGCTCTTCAGGCGTTTCTCATTGTGGCTGCCTGGCAGCGCGCCAGATTTTGCCAGGACGGAGGCCAACTTGGCGCGGATCAACGGCACCTCATTGGCGGGCTTGTCATAGGCTTCAGCCGTGAACAGGCCCACAAATCGCACCTCGCCCGAGGGCTTACCGTCCCGTCCGTATTTCTTGATTCCAACATAATCCATATAGCCGCGCCGATGGACCAAACTGCGGACATTGGACTTGGCAACCATGACCGCAGGGTCGGCCAAGCGTTTGCGGATCTGGGCGGACAGCACAGCCGGTTCGGAGGTTCGGCGCAAAATCGTCCGGGCAGGGTCTCGTAGTACCCCCAAGCCACCTTGCGGCTGGAAAAGCGGCTCCTCAGGCGCGTAGTCGCCATTGGCTCGCCGGGGATACTCATAAACCCGAGCGCCCAGATAAACGAAATGTTCGTCCTTCAGCCAACCTAGAAAGGCGACGTCTTCATCGCGTGCCGCCAAGTCTGCTTTGGCGCTCAAGGGACGCGCGTCCAATTCGGCAGTGGTGGCTGCCATCAGCTTCAGCATGGCGGGGAAGTCCTCGACCGCCGCGCGCACGTCGGTCAAGGCCGCCTTCACGCCCCTGATTAAGGCCGCCTCACGGTCGGACCCGACGCGGTCAAGGATGACTTGGATCATCGACTCCGCAACCGCTGCGCCGCCCTCGGTCCGCACGCCCGACTTGTCACGGGCAACGCTGACGATCGGATGAAACATCGCCCGCACCGAAAGCCCCTGCTCGGCGATCTCGCCCATGACGCTGTCGACCAGGAACGGCGCGTCGGGTTGGATGATTTCCAGGCGATCAAGTTTGGGCACGCCGGATGTAGAAACCAACCGAATGGCCGGTGCCTTACCCCTGCGCACGGCACCAAAGGCCCAAAAGTCGGCCAGGATCGCCGCCAGCTGCGGCGGCGATAGATCAGGTGTCTCGTCGGCCACCGCGTCCTTGGCCGCTTGATCGATGAACGGTGTGGCGGCCGGGTCTGTAACCAGCTTGGCAAATGCGGATTTCAGCGGAGAAGTCGCCTTTGATGAGGTGGTCATGAGTTAATCCTGCGCGCAAAGCTGACAGCAGACATGACAACGCCGCCGGAGGAGAGTGTCCGGCGGCGTAAGGTCACGCTCTTGGGGAGGAGCGAACCGCTCGGGGCCGGTGGTGTCCAGGGGCTGGTCGGACGGGCACCGGTTTCTCGCGAGCCAGCCTTAAGTAGGTATTGATCGGCCAAGTTTAAGACCTTTGCGATTGGCAGACTTCACACTTGCGTGACATCAGGCGGGTCGCTCTTGCCAGGGGAAGACGCGGTTCTCCGCGCCGAAAGTTTGTCGGGTGATCCATCAGCTGACAGCAACACCGCGATCCAGCGCGATCGGTCAAACTGCGCGCAGACCACCATGGCGATGACGGTGAGCGGCGTAGACAGGAACATGCCTGCCACACCCCAGATCGCGCCCCAAAAGGCGAGACTCAGCAAAACCACCACCGGGTCGATGTTCAGGCTGTCGCCCTGCATGCGAGGCAAGACGATATTGCCGACCACGAACTGAATGGTTTGCAAAACGCTGATCAGCACAATCGCCTGCCAATAGGTGGGAAACTGGACCAAGGCAAAAATCGGTGGAGCCAGAATACCGATCGCACCGCCGATGATCGGGATGTACGAGGCGATGAATATCAAGAAGGCCCAGAACACCGCGTTTTCTAAGCCGATCAGCGACATCACAATCCAGGATCCGAGCGCGATCATCAGCCCAGTGACCGTCTGAACCCAAAGATACTGTTCGACGCCATCGCGAATGTGCTGAAAGGCCTCAAGTGCCTCGCGGCGTTCTGTCCGGGTCTTGGACAGCCCGATCATCTTTCGCTCAAATGCCCGTTTGGAAGCCAAGATGAAGCCGAGATAGATCAGGATGAAGATTGCGTTAGAGGCGAAGTTTTGGAACCCTCTGGCGACATCTCCAAGATATTTTGTCGGATTAAGGCGGGCTAGAAGCTGGTCAATCGTGGGTATCGATTGCAGGTGAGCCGCACCGGCCGTCTTGGCGATAAGCTCATCGAGACGTGGAGAATAGCTGACCAGCTTGGCTGCAATGCTCGTGGCATTATCGGCCACGACGAACAGCGAAGCCCCAAATAGCAGCAGTGACAGGAGGATGGCCGCGGCCATCGCTAACCGCCCATTGGCCCAAGGAAACACCCGTTGCAAAACCCGTGCGAAACCATCGATGACGATAGCCAAGAACAGCGCCATGGCCGGCGGGGTCAAAATGTCGGCGGACCAGATCAAGGCTGCGCCGACGCCAATGGTCGCCAAAATGACCAGGCAAGTTCGTTCGGTACTGCTGGAGGCGGACGGGGCAGTCATTAAGTCACGTCTCTGATTCGCGTCAGAGTCTCGGTCTGGCAGCGCGCCGCGTCAATCTGCATCGCCCACGTCGGGGACTAAGCACAATACGGGTGCTAGCGGTAAGGACTACGGACCGCTAACTTGGCCGTCCAGACTGACCAATAAGGGACTCACCATGGCTGACGACGGCATCATGATCGGCTTTTCCGATCACCCTGAGAGCCTGCGACTAGATCGTGCCAATCGCCATGGTTTGGTGGCGGGGGCTACCGGAACTGGCAAGACCGTCACCCTCCAAACTCTTGCCCAGGGCTTTTCAGACGCTGGAGTCCCGGTATTCGCTGCGGATATCAAGGGCGACCTTTGCGGGATAGCGGCAGCCGGCGCACCCAATGAAAAGATGCTGGCCCGCGCCAAGGCGATGAATCTAGAACTGCATCCCGCCGCCGCACCCGTGGTGTTCTGGGATCTGTTCGGCGACGCTGGCCACCCCATCCGCGCGACGGTCTCCGAAATGGGGCCTCTGCTGATTTCGCGGATGCTGGAACTGAATGATGTCCAGGAAGGCGTACTGACGGTGGTCTTTCGTGCCGCCGATGACGAAGGCCTTCTGCTGCTGGACATGAAGGACCTCCAAGCGGCCCTAAGCTATGCCGCTGGGCACGCCTCAGACTTGGGAGCCAAGTACGGCAACGTCTCGCCGGCCACCGTTGCCACCATCCAGCGCAAGCTCTTGGTCTTGGAGGATCAGGGTGGCTCGAAGATGTTTGGCGAACCAGCTCTCTCTCTCAATGACCTGATGCGCACCGATCGGACGGGCTTGGGATATGTCAACATCTTGGCCGCCGACAAGCTGGTGGCCAGCCCCAGGCTCTATGCCACCTTCTTGCTCTGGCTTATGAGCGAGCTGTTTGAACAGCTTCCTGAAGTCGGTGACCCCATCAAACCCAAACTCGTCTTCTTTTTCGACGAGGCGCACCTGCTATTCCGCGATGCCCCCAAACCCTTGCTGGAGAAAGTCGAGCAAGTCGTACGCCTCATCCGCTCGAAGGGCGTCGGCATCTATTTCATCACCCAGAACCCGGCAGATATTCCCGAGACGGTGTTGGGCCAGTTGGGAAATCGGATTGAGCACGCCCTGCGCGCCTACACACCTGTCGAGCAGCGTGGCTTGCGCGCGGCGGCCGATAGCTTCCGGCCTAATCCCGCCTTTGATACGGCTGAAGCCATTCAGGGCCTGGGCGTGGGTGAGGCCTTGGTCTCGGTATTGGACGAACGCGGCGCTCCGACCATGGTCCAAAAGACCATGATCCGGCCGCCCAATTCGCGGATCGGACCCCTAACGCCGGAGGAGCGCAAACAAGTCATCGCCCAAAGCCCGGTGCATGGTCTCTATGATCAAGCCCAGGATCGGGAGTCGGCTTACGAAAAGCTGAAGGCGCGCGCGGCGGCGGCTCAACCCCAGGACGAAGCGCAAGCGCCTCGTGAAAGCGCCGCACCTGCGGCTCGCGCGCCTGCGGGGCGCGCGGCGGCGCGACCATCTGGGCGACAGTCGATGTTGGAGACCTTCGCCAAGCAGATGATTCGCACCGTGGCCTCAACAGCCGGTCGAGAGATCATGCGCGGCATGCTGGGCGGCATTAAACGTCGCCGCTGACGTCCCATCGATAGACCGACCTAAACCTTCGACGACACCTTTTTCTGCTTTGCCGACAGCTTTGGGTCGGGGGGCAACAGGTGTGGCTCGGCGATACCCGTCTTTGCTAGGCTTTCATGGACTACGGCGGCAAGATCCTCCGCACGGAACGGCTTGCGCAAGATGGGCAAGTCGATGTCCTCGGCGGGGCCGTCAAAACGATCGCCCGCATAGCCAGTCGTCAGTATGATTGGCAGGCCCGGGCGACGGGCCTGAGCCAAGCGCGCCAAGTCGACGCCACTGATCCCGCCAGGCATGACAATGTCAGAAAGCACCAGATCAAAGGCCTCACCCCCGTCCAGTCGGGCCAAGGCCTGGGCTCCATCGGGTTCAGCGACCACTTGGCAGCCCATTTCCTCCAGAAGAGTCTCGGTCACTGCCCGCACCGCTGCGTCGTCTTCAACCAGCAGAATGCGCGGTTGCCGTACCCATCGCACAAGACCAAGATCATCGACCAAAGGCTCCGGCAGCTCTAAGTGCCCCTCGATCGCCGGAACCAGAAGCGTCACCTTAACACCTTCCCCTGGACGGCTTTCCAGATCGGCCACCCCGCCGGCTTGACGAATGAAACCATAGACTTGGGCCAGACCTAGACCGGTGCCCTTGCCCACTTCCTTAGTTGTGAAGAACGGCTCAAACGCTCGAGACAACACATCGGCGCTCATGCCGGGTCCCGAGTCTGAAACCGAAATCGCGACATAGGCCCCCGGCAGGGCGTCAGCCATCTCTCCCTCGATCAGGGTGCGACGCCGCACGGCGATCTCAATCTTGCCGCGTCCGCCGACGGCGTCGGTCGCGTTGACGACCAAATTCAGCAGCGCCGCCTCAAATTGCGCTGGGTCCAGCCTGCAAAGTCCGACGCCGTCCTCGGAGCTGATACTGAGCTCAACGGCCTCATCAACGGCGCGGCGCAGAAGCGGTTCGATCTGATCAATCAAGGCAACGACATTGATCAGTTCCGGCTTCAGTTCTTGGCGTCGGGAGAACGACAATAGTTGCCTCGTCAGCCGCTCTCCGCGACGTCCAGCCGCCATGGCGGCTTCAGACAGGCGTTTCACCCGGGCTGTGTCTGTTGGGTTCTTCAAGATCATATCCAAGCCGCCGATCACCACGGTCAGCAGATTGTTGAAATCGTGAGCAACGCCGCCGGTCAGGCGACCGACAGTCTCGAGTCGTTGCGCCTGGGCAAGGGCGGCCTCGGTTCTGGCCCGGCCCTCCAAGCTTTCCTGTAGCTCAACTGTCCGTTCGGCGACCCGCAACTCCAAGTCCTTTCGCGCCTCGACGATCTCGGTGATATCGGTAGACGACCCAAACCACCGGCGGATAGTGCCGTCGTCATTGCGCACGGCTGAGGCGCGACCGGCGAACCAGCGCCAAACGCCATCATGTCTGCGAATGCGATATTTGACGTCAAATGGAAGCCCGCCGCGCACGGCTTCGAGCCATGACAAGCGGACATCATCGCGGTCCTCGGGATGGATGGCATCAAACCAACCCTCTCCCTTGTGACGATCTTCAGGCGCACCGGTAAACGCCAGCCATTGCGGGCTCAAATAATCACAAAATCCATCAGCGCGGTTGGACCAGAGCAATTGCGGCAAGCTGTCGACCAGGGCGCGGATGCGTGCCTCCCCGATACGCAGTGCGGCTTCCGCGCTCCGGCGCTCGGTGATGTCAACGCAGGACCCCACATATCCCAATACCTTGCCGTTGATATCGAAGCTCGGCGCGGCCGATTCCTCGAGCCACCGATAGGCTCCATCCCGACGTCTCAAGCGATACTCAAACCGCCCCGAAGTGCTGGCGTCGACGCGGGCTTGGTGTTCGATCTGGACGCTGGCCAGATCGTCGGGGTGGACACTGTCGAGCCAACCCAAACCCAGCTCCTGCTCCAAATCGCGACCGGTAAAGGTCAGCCAGGACTCGTTGAACCAGCTGGCTTTTTGGTCAAGGCTGCTCATCCAGATCAAAACCGGTGCCGCATTGGCAATTTGACGAAACCGCGCCTCGACGACCGCGCCCTGTTGCAGTGATCGCCTAAGCGCTTCGGCGACCAGAGCCATGGCCCCGGACGTCAGCACGAACATAAGCAGCCTTAAGGGTTGGCTGGGCCAGATCTTGGCCATCGGGCCATTGGGCAGCACACCCATGGCCGCCGTGCTGGCCAGTATGGCCACCAAACCGCCACGTAGCCCGCCCACCAGGGTGGCGAACAATACGGCCGGATAATAGGCCAAGAAACTCGGCGGTTGATCCAACGTCAGATCGGCCAAGACCCGAACAGCTGTAGCCACCACGACTGCTGCCAGCGCGGCCACATAAGCCATGCCCGGTCGCTCAGTTGCCGCCGCCACGCGCTGGAACCACCGACTTGTCGACAATATCGCCCCCCCGATCGAAAGGTTCGCCAAAGAGGAACCCCCAATCGTAGAGAACGTAAAGCCTAGCCTTGTGGTTCCAGAGGATCGACTTAGCGCGGGGCCATACGGATCGCGCCGTCCAGACGAACGTCTTCGCCGTTGAAATAGCCATTGGTGATCATCTGTAGCGCCAGCGACGCATAGTCTTCCGGCGAGCCAAGCCGTTTGGGGAAGGGCACGGAATTGGCCAGGGCCTGCTTCACCGCTTCGGGTGCACCGCGCATCAGCGGGGTGTCGAAGATGCCGGGTAAGATGGTGTTCACCCGAATGCCGTCACCGGCCAAGTCGCGGGCGATAGGCAGGGTCATGCCGACCACGCCACCCTTGGAGGCCGAATAGGCCGCTTGGCCCATCTGGCCATCCTCAGCCGCTACCGAGGCGGTATTGACGATAGCGCCGCGCTCTCCATCGATAGGCTCCAGATCCAACATGCCCTTGGCCGACTTGGCGATGCAGCGGAAGGTGCCGACCAGATTGATCTGGATGATCAGGTTAAAGGCGTCGAGCGGGAAGTGCTTGGTCTCACCGGTCACCTTATCGCGGCTGGCGGTCTTGGCCGCATTGCCGGTGCCAGCGCAGTTGACCAGGATACGCTCTTGGCCATGGGCCGCACGCGCTTTGACGAAGGCGGCCTCGACTTCATCGTCGGAGGTGACGTTGCACTTACAGAACACGCCCCCCACTTCTTTGGCAACTTCTTCGCCGCGGGCTTCGTTCATGTCGAAAATGGCGACCTTGACGCCTTGGGCGGCCAACTGGCGGACCGTAGCTTCACCTAGGCCCGAGGCACCACCGGTGACGACGGCCGATACGGAGGAATTAAGTTTCATGGACGCGGAGCTCCCGTTCTCGTCTAACTGCAAGACTGTTGGACAAAGCCTTTAGCCCCATGAACGCGAAGTCAAAAGCATCACGTCACGTCAATGACAGTGGATTTGATCCAAAATCAGCCCTCGACCCCGCAAAGGCCTTGGTTCCGGCCACCGTCAAGCTCAACGAGAAGCGGGTCAATCAAGGATTCTTGACCAAAATCACACGCGTAGCCGCCTCCATACCCTTTGCCCGCGACGCCGTTTCCGTCTGGTATTGCGCCCGCGATCCCAAGACGCCAACAGCGGCCAAGGGCGTCATGCTGGCCGCCCTGGCCTATTTCGTCCTACCGACCGACGTCTTTCCCGATTTCCTAGGGATCATCGGCTTTACCGACGATGCTGCGGTGTTTGCCGCCCTGATCACCCTGGTAGGCCGCCACTTACGCGCAGAACACCGCGAAGCCGCTGATGTGCTCTTGGCGAAGCTGCGGGCAGATTAGGCGTCGAGTGCCAACTTCGCTGTACGCTGCTCTCGCCAAGTGATGAACAGGGTCGAGGCGACCACGACGCCAGCTCCAACAATTGTCCAAACGCCCGGCAGTTCGTGGAACAACAGGAAACCGGCAAGGGTGGAAAACACTAGCCGCACATAGTCGACAGGAGCCATGGCGGCGGCATCGCCAATGGCCATGCCGCGAATGTAACAGGCCTGAGTTACGGTCCCCATCACCCCCATCAGGGCCAGGAGCCCAAGATCGCGCGGCTCTGGCCACCGCCAAACGAATAGGGCACCGGGAGTCGCCAGCACCACCCCCAGAGTCGCGGCCCAGACCAGCAGGACCATCGGTGAATGGTCCCGCGTCATCACCTTCATGCCGGTAATGGTCATGGCAAACAGGAAGGATGAGGCCAGCATAGCCAGGGCAGGTAGTCCCAAGGCCATGTGCGAGGTCGCGCCCGGTCGCACCATGATAAGAACGCCGAGAAACCCGACGACAGCCGCTCCAATCCTAAGCGGCCCGACCTTTTCGTGCAAAACAAACGCCGCCAACGGCACTAGCCATAGGGTGCGGGTGAAGCTGAGCGCATTGGCGTCGGCCAGCGGCATTTTCTGGAATGCGTAGAATGACAGGATCATCCCGATCGTGCCCGCCGATGATCGGAAAATCAGGATCCAAGGCCGTGTCGTGGCGAAAACCACCCGCCCCCGGATCAGTATGATAGGCAACAAGATCAAGAACCCGGCAGCCTGCCGATAAAAGGTCTGCAAGGCAGCTGGATAATCATCGCCCAGAAACTTGATCAGGGTGGTCATCACCGTGAAGCCGAGGGCCGAAGCCACCATCCACATCGCCCCGCGCAGATTGGGGCTGAGTGCGGCCTTAGCGCTCACGAATCCAACCGGTTATCGACAGGCGGTCGCCCGTGGCATAGCTGGCCACCTCGGTCACCGAGTGCTTTTGCGGCACCCGGAAAATATTCAAGGCATTGAACACCGGTGCATAGGCCTCCGCGACATGGCCGTCTTGATCATGAAACGCCAGCAAGCCGCCCCAATCGGTGCGCCAATCCGGTGTCAGATTGAGGACATAGGCGTAAAGGCGGTTCTTGCCCGCTACCGCATCATCATGGGCCGTCAGGAAGTCGCCAGCCCGAAACCGCGTCGCCTGAGCATCGGCAAAGGCCGGGCGGGGATCGCGGGTCAACTGGCGAACGAAGTCCAAGAACGATGCACTGTTGAGCATCTTGTAGGCCGCACCTAGGGCCGCGAGTTCGCCCTGCATTTCAAGCCCGACATCATAGATGTCTGAAATCCGACAGGCATCGTACCGGAATTGAAATTCGCTGACCCCACCCGTCAAGAACGCTGCGTTGAGATCGGCCCGAGCGTCTTGCGTCAGGTTTTCCAAGTCACTGAGCGCAACATCATAGCTCTGTCCGGCCACATGCATCGACTTCACCCAGGGCGTGACGCCCATCGCGGCATGCACCGCGTTAGCGTCACCGTCGCTCAGCACGCCCGGCAGATGCAGGCGGCCGTACTGGGCAAACACCGGGGCTAGGTCGGCGGCCTTAAGGTCAAGTGCGAAATTCAAGCCCGGCTCCTTCCAGGACCTAACTCAATGCTGGAAGCGCTCAGTCAACAGTCACCACCACCTTGCCCATGGCCTTGCGGCTGCCCAGGTGGGCGATTGCGTCGGCCCCATGCTCTAGGGTGAACCGTTCGGAGACATAGGGTTTGATCTTGCCCTGACCGTACATGGCGATCAGTTCGGCAATTGAGTCTTGGAACAGTCCCGGATTGCGCGCCGTCCAATTGCCCCAGAACACGCCGACAATGTCGCAACCCTTGAGCAAGGCTAGGTTCAATGGGATTTTCGGAATGTCCCCGGCGGCAAAACCGATCACTAAATAGCGGCCCTCCCAGGCGATGGAGCGCAGCGCCGGTTCCGCATAACCGCCGCCGACGGCGTCATAGATCACGTCGGCACCGTCGGGGCCGCAGGCCTCTTTGAACAACGCGCCTAGCGACCGCTGACCATCCTTATCGAACGGACCACGTCCGTAGACCACGCCGGAGTCCGCACCATGCTTGATGGCTAGATCGACTTTTTCTTGGGTCGAGCAGGCGGCGATCACCTTGGCCCCCATGGCTTTACCCAGTTCGACGGCAGATAGACCGACGCCACCCGCAGCACCCAGTACCAACAGGGTCTCGCCCGCCTTGATCTGACCGCGATCCTTAAGAGCGTGATAGCTGGTCCCATAGGTCAGGATGAAGGCTGCGGCTTCATCGAAGGGCATAGCGTCTGGGATTTTCGTCAGGCGCCCCGCCGGGCAGACCACCTCTTCGGCCAGGCCGCCGTTTCCAATTTGGGCTAGCACCCGGTCGCCCACCTTCACCTCGGTGACACCTTCGCCCAGGGATTTCACGATCCCAGAGATTTCGCCGCCTGGCGCAAAGGGGCGCAGCGGCTTGGACTGATACTTGTCTTCGATCATCAGTACGTCGGGGAAATTGATCCCCACGGCCTTAACCGCAATCACTACAGTACCGGGCTTGGCCTCCAGAGCCGGGACATCTTCATAGACCAGGGTCTCGGGTCCGCCGGTTACCTTGCTCAGAACGGCCTTCATGATCGCGTCTCCCAACGGTAATTTCTAGAGTTGCCCAACGCTAGCGCACGGCCCGGCACCAAGGAAGGCCGGACCCAAACAATTGTTTGAAAACCACCAAGTTTGGCGCAGGCGCTGCAAGCGTCTATAAGGCCCGCCTCTTCTTAAAGGCCAGACCTTGGGCACAACCCTCGACCTTTCTCGTCCGAAGCCAAAGGTGGCTGCTAAGCCAAACCTGTCAGGGATGACGCGCGCCGGTTTGGTGGAGGCCTTAGTCGCCGCCGACATCGTGCGCCCCGACAAGGCCAAGATGCGCGCCGTCCAGCTCTGGCGCTGGATTCACCATCACGGCGTCACCGACTTCGAAGCCATGACGAATATCGACAAAGAGACCCGCGCTCAGATCGCCGGGGTCTTCGCCATCACCCGGCCTGAGGTCGTGGAGCGTCAGGTCTCGAAAGACGGCACCCGCAAGTGGTTGATCCGTATGGCTCCAGGCATTGAAGTCGAGACCGTTTATATCCCCGATGTGGGTCGAGCTGGCGCGCTCTGCGTGTCCAGCCAAGTGGGTTGCACGCTCAACTGCACGTTCTGCCACACCGGTACCCAGGCCCTGGTCCGCAATCTAACCGCCGCTGAAATCGTCGCTCAGGTGCAGATCGCCCGCGATGACCTCGAGGAATGGCCTAGCCCCAAGGCCGACCGTCGACTGTCCAACATCGTCTTCATGGGCATGGGCGAGCCGCTCTACAATCTGCGCGAAGTGGCGGCCGCCATCGACATCATTTCCGACAATGAAGGCATCGCCATCTCCCGGCGCCGCATCACAGTTTCCACCTCCGGCGTGGTGCCAGAGCTCCAGCCTCTGGGCGAAAACACCCAAGCCATGCTGGCCATCTCCTTGCACGCCACCAATGACGCCCTGCGCGACGTCTTGGTGCCGATCAACAAGAAATACCCCATCGCCGACCTCATGGCTGGCATTCGCGCCTATCCGGGCATCTCAAACGCGCGGCGCGTGACCTTTGAGTATGTCATGCTGAAGGGCGTCAATGACAGCCCGGCCGAAGCCCAGGCGCTGGTCCGTCTGCTCAAAGGTATTCCGTCAAAGATCAATCTGATCCCGTTCAATCCCTGGCCGGGAACCGACTATGTCTGCTCCGACTGGAAGACCATCGAGACCTTTGCCGCCATCTTGAATCGCGCCGGCTTTGCCTCGCCGATCCGAACGCCGCGGGGCCGCGATATCCTTGCGGCCTGTGGTCAGCTAAAGAGCGAGAGCGAAAAGGTCCGCGCAAGCGTCCGTCGCAAGCTCGCTCAGCTCGAGGATACCGCCTGAACCCCGCGCATGTTTGCGCCTAAGCCATTGTCCGACAGGTTCCCATGCCCCAACAGCTCCTCTCACCGGAAATTCAGGCTTTCGCCACCGGCTTTCCGTTAACCCTGATGCATGCGGGATTGACGGTCCTGATCCTGATCCTCGGTTCGGGACTCTACATCCTGCTCACCCCCCACCGAGAGATAGCTTTGATCCGCGAGGGCAATGCGGCGGCCGCCGTTTCGCTTGGTGGTGTGATGCTGGGCTTGGCCCTCCCCTTGGCTGTGTCTTTGAAAGCGTCCACCTCCGCCATCGAAATCGGTGTCTGGGGGATATCGACCGTGGTTGTCCAATTGCTGGTTTTCCGGATCGTAGACCTCATTTTGCGCGGTTTGCCGCAACGGATTCAAGAGGGGGAGTTGGCGGCGGCTACCGTTCTGGTGGGTGCCAAACTGGCCACCGCTGTAATCCTGGCGGCCGCGGTGGCAGGCTGAGGCCGACCCCGTGCATTTCCCAAAGCTGCCGGACTGGGTCGTCTATCTGGCCATTGTCCTGGCGGTCGTGATTGCGGCCGTCGGACGCCAGGAAAAGGCCAATGCGCCTGCACCGCCCCCGCCTGTGGCGGAGCAAGAAGGCTTGCCGCTTGGTCCGGCCTCTCCCTTTGATCCCTCGGTCGTCGTCGAGGTGCCTGATAGGGCTGAGCCAGCGACCGGCACGGCTTTCTCGGTCGCTGATCGTGGCGTCTGGGTGACCGCGCGCCATGTGGTGGACGGGTGCTCCCGGGTCGCCATCGTGGTGGCCGAGGGTCGCGGTGTCGAGGCCAAGATTACGATTGATCCCGGCGGTGAGGCGGCCATCTTGACGACGGACGGGGGCTCAGCGCCACTGCCATTGGGTCTGGAACGGCCCCTTCGCCGCGGGGACCGCGCCTATCATCCAGGCTTCCCCCAAGGTCGCCCTGGTGAGGCCACGTCACGCTTGCTTGGCCGAGAGAACCTGGTGGTCCATGGACGGGGCGCGCGCACCGAGCCCGTACTGGTCTGGGCTGAAACTGGGCGAACAGACCGCCTTGAGGGATCACTGGCTGGCCTGTCGGGGGCACCCGCACTGGATGGTGCCGGCCGCGTCCTGGGCGTGACCGTCGCCGAGTCGCCGCGCAGGGGTCGCATCTATACGACCTCGCCGGAAACCCTGACCCATGCCCTGGCCGCCTCGCGCCAAAACCCCGCCAGTTTTGCCGTCGGCGAACCGGTCACCATCGGCAACTACGGCATTGTCGCTGACAGTCTGAGACGCGATCTGCGAGTCGCTCAGGTTGTCTGCTTGGGCACCAGATGACTGATGGCCTTGGGTGTCCTCGCGGCCACCATGAGGGTCAGAACCACGCCGACCACGCCCAGTAATGCCGAATAGACGAAGAACACCACGTAGCCTGATCCCAGGGCGGCAGACGACACATGGCTTTTCTCCATCGACGACGCAAAGGCCTCAGGCGGCAAGGCACCAAACCAGGCCTTCAAGGAGCCAAATAGCCCCCCCGCGTCGGCTGACGCGGCCGCGCCCTCAACCACGCGACCCGATTGGGAGGCCACCAGCTTGCCCAGCAAGGCGTAGAGCGAGGAAAACAGCGCGTACTGTGTGGCGGTGAAGCCCTCCCCCGTCAGGCTGGACATATAGGCGATCAGGCAGGTGCCCGCGAAACCCGAGGCGATATTGTCGATGCCGATGGCAACACTCAGTGCCCATAGCTGTGGTCCCTGCAAGGCCAACCAAGCAAAGATCAGATTGCTGATGGGCCCGGCAAAGGCACCGATTACCAGGGCGCGCATCAGGCCCAAGCGCGCTACGGCGAACCCGCCAAGGCCTACCCCCAGCACGCTCATTATGACGCCCAGCACCTTACGCACCTCCGCGATCTGCAGCTTGTTAAAGCCGAGGTCGAGGTAGAAGGGGTTCATGATATTGAGCACAAAGTCGCTTAGCCGGTAGACGCAGATGAGGGCCAGGATCAGACCGGCAATCCGCCCATAGCGACCAAAGAAATTCGCCAGGGGCTCGCCAAGCGCTACGCTGAGATAACGTCCCGGCTTCGTCACCATTCCCGGAATTGGCCGTGCGGCCAAGACGATGATCGTTCCGCCGATCAGCACCCCAGCCAATTGCAGAAACACGCCACCGGGCTTGGCGCTCCAGGCCGCTTTCAGAGCACCCGCCAGATCACTGGTGCCCAAGGCCTGCAAAGTCGCTGCCAGGATAGAGGCGTCTCCAGCCAAGCCCGACCCCAAGATCGCGCCACCAACTACAAACAGCACAGCCCGCGCCGCCCACTCAAACCCATCGCGGGTCGGGGCATGGGGCGTGCCCTCCGTCGGGATGGGGCGAGTCTCATGCTGCGCTTCGCGTGGTGCGCCGAAGACGCCCAATACGCCGACCAGCATCAATCCGGCCATCAAACCGTAGGACAGGTTCCACCCGGCGAAGTCGGACATGGCTAAGGGCACGACACCGGCCACAATCATTGCGATGCGGTAACCCCATTGATAGGCCGCCGCCATGGCTCCCTGCTTCTCAGTACTTGCCGCCTCGATCCGCCACGCATCAATCACGATGTCCTGGGTGGCCGATACGAAACCCACAAACACCGCAAAAGCGGCCATCCAGCCGAGGCCTGTCACCGGATTAGCCCCCGCGATCAGCCAAAGACCCAGCATGATCAAGACTTGGCAAACCAGCATCCACGATCGCCGGTGCCCTAAGCGTGAGGTCAGGACAGGCACCGCAACCCGGTCGACCAGCGGTGCCCATAGGAACTTCAGCGAGTAGGCCAGTGTCGCCAATCCGAAAATAGCGATGACCTCCAGGCTGAGCCCGGCATCTCTCAACCAAGCCGAAAGCGTGTCGAAGATCAGCAGATTGGGTAGGCCCGAGGCGAAGCCCAATGCCAGCATAACCAACGCCCGACGCTCGCCATAAACCGCAAGTGCGCTGGCGAAACTGGGTTTGGTCGACGGTTCACTGGCCATCAGCCGAGATTGGCGCGCTCTGCCTTCGACGTCCAGCCACCATGCATCAACTGGCTCAAGACGCGCCGCAATGCCTCCATGGAGATCGGTTTGACCAGGAAATCGTCCATTCCGCCCGCCAGACAGGCCTGGCGGTCATCTTCAAAGGCATTGGCCGTCAAGGCCACAATTGGCGTGGTCAATCCCCGCGCTCTTAGGATTGAGGTGACCTCAAGACCCGATTGCCCCGGCATGCGCATGTCCATCAAGATCAGGTCATAACTGCCCACCGAGGTCGCGACTAAGGCCTCTTCGCCGCCAATCGCATGATCGACTATGCACCCCTCACGGACCAACAGGGTGCGCGCCAGCAGGGCGTTGATGGCATTGTCTTCCACCAGCAGGACGCGCGTGCCCGGCGCCGTAGCGATGGCGACACGCTCATCTTCCCGCGCACGTTGGTTCTGCTTGCCGAGCGCTGCCAAAACGCGCTCAGCCAAAGATCCCGGTCGTAAGGGCTTGATGAGATAACCGGCAAACCCCAGCCTGCGGTAGTGATCGATCTCCCCGCGGGCCTCTGGCGCCAGCAGGATCAGCGCCGCCCGGTCATCTGGCGGCTCGGCCGGTTTCAAGGCGTGATCAACCAGCAGAACTTCGCCTTCCGGGATCACAGATTGCGCGTCGAGGTTCGAATTTGCCCTAGCGCCTGAGGCCTCAATCTGCCGGCAAGCCGCTTCTGAGAGCACTGAATTTGCGGTCATAATGCCGATAGTCCGACCGCGCAGAGGTCGCGCGCGTGCCCTCGGGATGCAAGGAAACATTGCTTCGAACCAAAACCGCGCCCCCCCCTCTGGCCCATTCTCGACGCCGACTTCACCCTCCATGACGCCAGCGAGGGTTCGAGCAATGGCCAAGCCAAGGCCAGCCCCACCGAGTTTCTCGCCATCACGTGAGGGATCGGACTGCGCAAAGGCCTCAAAGATTCGCAACTGGTCGCAAGACGGCACGCCAGGTCCGGTATCGCTGACCTCAAAGCGCAAACGGCCTGAACCCACGCGTCGAACGTTCAAGAACACCCCACCCGACCGCGTAAACTTGATCGCATTTGCGGCAAAGTTCAGCAGAATCTGGCGAAGTCTGCCCTCATCGGCGATAATCCGCGCGACATCAGGCGGCGTGAACCAGGCGATCTCAAGGCCCTTTTCATGCGCGCGCGGCGAGAGTAGTTCGCATACCCCGCCCAACAGGCCGTCAAGATCGACCTCGGCCTTTTGCAGTTCGACCTGAGTTACCCCGAGCTTTGCAAAGTCCAGCAAGTCGTTGACCAACCCCAATAGGTGCTCACCAGAGTCCCTCAGCGCCGTGACATAGGTCTGTTGTTCGTCGGTAAGACCCGTACCCTCCAGCAACCGCGCCATACCCAAGACGCCGTTCAGGGGCGTGCGAAACTCATGGCTTAGGGCCGCGAGCTGTTCGACCCCGACGGTGTCGGCAATCGCGTTCTTTGGGGCGTGGGCATCATTCATGGACCGCCAACTTAACCGCGACGGTTTAATAGGGGGTCAAGCTCGGTAATTTCTAAACGGAGCCTGCCGCGATTTCTCTGGCCAGTTCGATCAGTTGGCGGCGCGCATGAATACTGCGTATCGCAGCAAAGGCCTCCAACAGCTCTTGGGCTCCAGGAATGGAGAGGGATTGCAGCAGGGCCTCAGCCTCGCCCCCATCGCTGCTTTCCTCGCCGACAAGCCAGCCAACCGTTGTGTCCAACGCCCCGGCAATGCCGACCAGCATCGACCCGGACACGCGGTTTGCGCCGCGCTCGTACTTCTGGACCTGCTGAAACGTCACGCCAATTCGCCCAGCCAACACGCCTTGGCTGAGGGAAATCGACTTGCGGCGCATTCTGATGCGCGCGCCGATTCTCAGATCGATCGGGTCGGGGCCAGTTGGGTCGTCAAGAAGAGCCAATTGCTCGTCCTCAAATTAGGATGCAGTGTCGCAGCTTCCCTATAAACTCTAGACGGGCACCGGCTGCAGACGCTACCGTGTTCATCTTAGACGCGAGACGCAGGCGATGACAGAGGATCTCGTAGACCGGTTGACACAGCGTGAGCGTGAGTGCCTGCGTCTGGTTGATCGCCACCTCAGTTCTAAGCAGATCGCCCGTGAACTTGGGATGTCTAAGACCTCTGTCGATACCTATTGCGACCGTGCCCGGCGAAAACTCGGTGCTGGCGATCGCTATGAGGCCGCCCGCCGCTTAGCTGACCATGACCGACTTGTCCTGACCGGATCAGGACAGGACACGATCAGGACAGACACCCGGCCCAAACCGCCGCTCCATGACGTCCAACATGGAGACGAACAAGATGGGCGACTGGGTAAGACACATACGGGATCTGAAACCCCAAGCCGCCAATTGCAACGCGGCCGATCGCTCAGCGACACAGGATCGCTCAACGGTTCGCCAGGCTCTTCGGTTGCGGCGCGAGGTAGAGGCCTTCGAGACACGCTGGCCGACGCCGAGCGCCAGTGGCGCGCCGGTGCCGATTTTCAGCTGGGAGCAATTGGAACGGCAGCTAGCCGATCTGACGGATACACCGACCAAGGCAGCGATGGCGCGGGATTTGGTCTCGGCCACTCGCAAAATGTCGGCCTTCAAACCGCCGGAAATGATTCTACGCGAAATCCTCTGTTTGACCTGGGCCTTACTGGACGAGAGCTTCCAGCCCGAGGCGGGATCCAATGGGGAGAAGGGCTCGGTCGACATGACTTAAGCTCACTCGCAAAGCTAGGCTGGATCGGGCTTATTGCCATCGTATCGGCCCTGTCTTTTGGTGCTGTTCTGTCGGGGCTGCACGCCCTCAAGGACCTCGCCTAGATAAATTAAGTCTAAGTCTAAACAAGACCTTAGCCACAATCTGACAATTTCACCTCAATCACCGCGTAGGCCTTCTGCCTGCGTGCAGGAGAAGACACATGCTAAAGCAACGCCGTCTCGTCGCCGATCAAGTCGCCGCCAGCCTGTTTGAAGCCGAAGCGGCCATCGACGCAGCCCTGGCAAAGACCGCCCTTTTGGCCGGGGTCATGCCGTCGCTTCGCCGTGAAGCTGGCATCTCGGCACTTATCGGTCAGGAGGCCGTTGAACGGGCCAGTGAAGCCTTCGCCGCCCTGACCCTGGCCCGCCGCGCCATCGTCGAAACCCACAAAGAACTCAGCATCGCCCAAAAGCAGATGGGCTTAGGCGCTGTGATGTTTGGTGACGAGGGTGCGAAACCCCCGCATTTGGCCGCAAGCCGGGATCTCCGCGCCGTCGAAGCCGCCGCATAGACGACGATTTCTCATTTCGAAGGCGCTCTGTCATAGTCGGGACCCTTGGACAGCCGAGGGTCCCGTGTTCGTAAACGATCTGCCGCAAACCGCTTGGCGGACCGCTCTGATCCTGGTCTGTGCCCTGGCCCTTTGGCGCGGGGGATGGACTGAGCGACTTGCGGCAGCGGCTTTTGCGGTCGCCTCTTTCGTCCAACCTGTTGTGCTAAACACCCGCGCGTGGCTGGACCCGCAATGGGGGGTATTGTGGGTCGATGGGTTGCTGTTTGTATTTCTGCTTGCCCTTACCCTGAAGACTGACCGTCGATGGCTGCTGTTTGCCTCAGCGTTCCAACTGCTCAGTCTGGTCATTCACGTCGCCATTCTGGCCGATCATAGCGTCGCACCCCTGCCCTATCGGCGAGGCTTGGTGATCTGTAGCTACCTGACCCTTGTGGCCTTGGCCGTTGGAACTTGGAGCGTCAGGCGACCTAGGCCACCGCCATAGCCCCGGCGCGTCGATAGATCAGCGCCTCGGCGATGTGTACGCGCTTGACCCCACCCGACCCCTCAAGGTCAGCAATCGTTCGCGCCAGTCTCAAGGTCCGGGTCCAACCTCGCGCCGTCAGGTTGCCCGCTTCAGCCGCCTTGGTCAGCAGGGCGCGGGCAGCGGGATCCAAGTCAGCGATGGTTTCGAGCCATTCCCCCTCGGCTCGGGTGTTCAGGATCGCGGCATCGTCACGGCCCGATCGCACCGCTCGCTCGGTCTGGATCGCGCGCGCGGCTCCCACCCGCGCCGCGGCCTCAGCGGTGCCTTCGGCAGGGGCGGGCAGGGCCAAATCCGCAGCACTGACGGCAGGCACCTCGATCTGCAGATCGATGCGGTCGATCAGCGGTCCGGAAACCTTGGCCTGATAATCCATCTGGCAGCGAGGTGCCCTGCCGCAATGGCCGCGCCCCGGTCCGCCATGCCCGCACTTGCACGGGTTTTCCGCCGCGATCAGCTGGAACCGCGCCGGATAGCGCACATGGGCATTAGCGCGGGCCACCACCACCTCACCGGTCTCCAATGGCTGGCGCAGAGAGTCCAAGGCTTGCGATGAGAATTCCGGCAGTTCATCCAGGAACAACACGCCGTTATGGGCCAGCGATACCTCACCGGGTTTGATGCGGATACCGCCGCCGGTCAGGGCCGCCATGGTCGCCGAATGGTGCGGCGTTCGGAACGGCCGCGCCCGGGTCAGCTCCCCCTTGGCGATCAACCCGGCCACCGAATGCACCATCGAGGTTTCCAAAAGTTCGGCGGGCGACAGCGGGGGCAATAGGCCCGGCAACCTGGCCGCCATCATCGATTTTCCCGAACCGGGAGGCCCGATGAACAACAGATTGTGGCCCCCGGCAGCGGCGATCTCCAGCGCACGCTTAGCGTTCTCCTGGCCCTTTACATCGCGCAGATCGGCGATCTTGCCCGGTTCCAACACGCGCCCCGGCACGGGCGGTGACAGAACCTGGGTGCCTCGAAAATGATTGACCAGCGAGATCAGAGACGGCGCGGCCAGGATCGGCGTATCCCCCGCCCAGGCCGCCTCAGGTCCACAGCTTTCCGGACAGATCAGTCCCAAGCCCATGGCTCCTGCCGCCACTGCCGCCGGCAAGGCTCCCGCGGCAGCAACGATGCGACCGTCTAGGGAAAGTTCGCCCATCGCCGCCCATTCGCGCAAGGCGTCTGGCGGTACCACCCCCATGGCGGCCATGACGGCCAGGGCGATGGGCAGATCATAGTGGCTGCCTTCTTTGGGCAAATCCGCCGGGGCCAAATTGCAGATGATCCGCCGCCCCGGCAGGGCCAAGCCCAGCCCTGAGAACGCCGCCCGCACCCGCTCACGGCTTTCGCCCACAGCCTTGTCACCCAAACCCACGACGATGAAGGCAAATTCGCCAGAGGTCAGCTGCACCTCCACATCAACAGGCCGCGCTTCAACCCCCTGAAAGGCGACGGTGACGACGCGTGCTGCCATTGTTCTCGCCCCGTGAGCAGTTGAAGTACCCACAACCACAGCACGTGATCAGCTTCAGATCAAGAACAAAAACGGAACTAGAAGTGAAGTGAAGACGTTTTCGTGACCTAAGCCGTCGCGCGGATCGCCTCGATCCTGTCAAACAGGGCCTCTGTCGCATCTATGCCCGTGAAAGCCTTCAAGGCCCGCGCGCCCGTCGGCGAGGTCACATTGATCTCGGTGAGGTAATCCCCGATCACGTCAATGCCGACGAACAGCAGACCTCGGGCTTTCAGTTCCGGCCCGATGATCGCGCAGAGCTCCAGGTCGCGCGCCGTAAGCTCGACCGCCACAGCCTTGCCGCCCACGGCCAGGTTGGACCGGATCTGGCCATCGGCTGGCACCCGGTTTATGGCCCCCACCGGCGCGCCGTCTACCAACAGAATGCGTTTGTCGCCCTTGACCACAGCGGGAATGAATTTCTGGGCAATCACCGGCTCGCGCCCGATCATCCGGTGCAGATCCATCAGCGCATCGAGATTGGGATCATCGGCCAGCAACCGCGCCACCCCCGACCC